>JAIETT010000057.1 GCA_019744945.1 Burkholderiales bacterium | reverse complement strand
CTTGAATAAGCTTGTGAATAACCACATGATGATCCGCTAGTACACGCAACAGGTGTTGCTGGCGTGGAGTAATTGGCTAAAACATCATAACCCAGCGTAATATTAGACATACAAGCAGATTTAATTGACGAGCCATTAGCAAAAGTATAAGTATATTGCATCGCTTTTACCGTACCAGCTTGAGCAGCGGATAATAAGGTGGCACAACCACCTGGATAATTAGTGCAGAGCTTGTAATTAGATTGATCCGACGTAGAATATGTACCAGGTTGTAACGCGGCTGAACCAGAAGTGACTAATGCATAAACAGGGGTACCAAGACATGTACTACCGCCGTAATAATTAGTTGACAGACCAGTCCATGTTGCTGGAGTAACCACGGTAAAAGATTGCTGATGACCTATTTGGGTTAAATTAAGTTGCTTACTTCCAACCGATGCTTTAGCTCCATTACTCGGCACAAAATCTAAACTATCAACATAAGCCTGCAAATCGCTACTCGTTGAAGACATCCCTGCTGCAGAACTAGCCGCGCCACCATTACAGGCACCTAAGGCCAGTGTCGAACCGACGACTAGCGTTTTGGCGATGGCTTTAAGCCAATTTATTTTTTTAAAGTTTTCAAACACAAAAATTTCCTTATTGAGTAAAATATGAATTTTTACTATTCTTAATATGCTCTAATTAAAGAGCGGCATAACATGAGTAAGCATCTGTTCAAAATCATGAACCACCGAATTGCCCACCATCGGCTTCAAATCCAAAATCAATCCCACCAAGAATGGTGTTCTTAGTATCAAGCACCACAATTTGGGGGGGGTGGTAAGCAATTTTGGGATTATTTGGTGCTTCAAAATTATTCTCATTTAAATTTTCAACCATCATCTATCTCCTTTAGAATATTAAATATTTTTAAACCAGTGCGCACTAAATGCTTTAGTCAGACTTAGCCAGCTAAACTAAGAAATTTACTTAGCGCCGAGCTTAAATCAAAATTGTGCGCCATTATAGCAAATTAAATATTTAAAATTTGTCCAATTTATCGGACAAATTTATCAATTAAGTGACAAGTTAGGATCGTTAAAACAACATAAATAGTTTTATAGATTGGGATATATGGATGACATCTATCTGAATTAACTTGAATAATTATCAACACATGAATTATTTTTAATCGGTGGAAATTAAAAGGTAGCCATGTAGTAGAATTGCTATAAATTAATAAATTGATACAAAAAAGCCCTAAAAATTTACTTTAGGGCTGTTTAATTGAATTTCAGCGGGTTAAACGCAACAAAATTAGTGTTTAAAATGGCGAATCCCACTAAAGATCATTGCAATGCCATGTTCGTTACATGCATCAATTGACTCTTGGTCACGTAATGAACCACCGGGTTGAATAATCGCTTTAATTCCAGCCTTCGCACATTCATCAACACAATCTCTAAATGGGAAAAAAGCATCCGAGGCTAATACGCCACCATCTTTAGCGCGTTCAATCGCTTGAGCCGTTGCCCAAATTCGATTGGTTTGACCTGCACCAATTCCTTTCGCTACGCCATTTTTTGCCACCACAATTGCATTCGATTTAACATGTTTAACCACCTTCATTGCCATAGTTAAATCAAGCATATCCGCATCGCTGGGTGCAGTATTGGTAACTAATTTCAAGCCGTCAGTAAAATCACGATCACGCTCTTGAACTAAAATCCCACCATCAACAGTAACATATTCCAATTTACCTTGTGCTTGAGTCGTATTAATTTGAATTACCCGCAAATTTTTCTTAGTTTGTAATTCAACTAATGCATCTGCACTAAAACTTGGTGCCATAACAATCTCAAGGAAAGTTTTATTTAATTCTTGCGCCGTGGCTAAATCAACTTCGCGATTAATTGCCACGATTCCACCAAAAATTGAAACTGGATCACTGGCGTGCATTTTATTATACGCAGCAAAAACTGTGCTATCCGTTGCTACGCCACACGGTGTTGAATGTTTGACCCCACAAGCCGCAACTTCATCAAATTCAGCGACAACTTTCCAAGCTAAATCCATATCCCGAATATTATTAAACGATAATTCTTTACCGTGCAATTGAGCATAATCTTTCAAAATGCCACTGGCAGTAGTTGCCACATAGTAAGCAGCACCTTGATGTGGATTTTCGCCATAACGTAAATCCGCCATTTTTTGATATGACATACTCAAATAATGCGGGAAATCTTCATCAGCTAACAAGAAATTACTAATTGCCGCATCATAAGCAGAAGTTAAATTAAATACCTTACCGGCTAATTTTTTACGCGTAGCTAAACTTACATCTTGCGCATTAACTAATTCTTGCTCAACTACTGCGTAATCAGCAACATCACTAATCACAATTACATCTTTAAAAGCTTTAGCCGCCGAACGCAGCATAGTTGGTCCACCAATATCGATAAATTCAACTTTTTCTTCAAAAGATATATCTTTAACTACTTCATTGAAAAATGGATATAAATTCACA
>JAIETT010000126.1 GCA_019744945.1 Burkholderiales bacterium | reverse complement strand
CCGGTAAATGCTTCGGGCGAATTTAAGCCAAAGGTTGCAATCGCCACCGCAATCGCTAATTCAAAATTATTACCTGCGGCGGTAAATGCCAAAGTCGTCGAACGCGCATAATCGGAGCCCATCCGCTTACTGATGAACATCCCAAGCACAAACATACAAGCAAAATAAATCGCAAGTGGAATGGCAATTTTCACTACATCCAGCGGAATCGCCAAAATGACATCACCTTTTAGGCTAAACATTACAACAATCGTAAATAGCAGTGCGATTAAAGTCAGATAACCAATGCGACTACTAAATTCACGCTCATACCAGCCACGACCTTTGGCTCTAACCAAACTCCAGCGAGTTAGAAAACCCAGAATAAATGGAATACCCAGATAAATAAATACGCTTTCAGCAATTTGTCCAATCCCGATATTGACATGGTAGGAATGGAGTCCAAAAAACTGCGGTAGCCAATAAATAAATATCCACGCATAAACGCTAAATAAGAAGACTTGGAAAATACTATTGAAGGCAACTAAGCCCGCACAATACTCACGATTGCCACCTGCTAAATCATTCCAGACTATTACCATCGCAATACAGCGTGCTAGACCAATTAAAATCACGCCGACCATATATTGTGGTTCGTCATGCAGAAAAATCAAGGCTAAACTAAACATTAAAATCGGTCCCACCACCCAATTCAGTAATAATGACACCCAGAGGATTTTTTTATCTTTGAAAACTAACGGCATTTCGGCATAATCAACCTTAGCTAATGGTGGATACATCATCAAAATCAAACCGATGGCAATTGGAATATTGGTTGTACCAACACTGTACTCATTGATTAAATTAGGTAAACTGGGGATAAATTTACCCAGCATTAAACCGATAAACATAGCCAAAAATATCCACAGCGTCAAATAGCGTTCCACAAACGCAAGTTTCTTCATTGCCATGCCTTTACTTGTAACGGAAATTCAGTTTGTAAATAATCCTTAATTTCATCGCGAACTTGGCGATAAACGCTTAATTTGTCTTCTTCGTTCGCTAAATTAGCCGCTAACTGCGGTGGATCTTGAAAGGAATGATGTAGTTTCTGTGCCAAACCGATAAATATCGGGCATGATTCATTGGCATGATCGCAAACCGTGAGTACCACATCCAAATGAATATCTTTAAGCGTATCCACCAATTTACTCGTGTGACGTGACATATCCAAACCGAGTTCTTCACAAACTTTGACCGCATACGGATTCATGCCATGAGTTTCGATTCCAGCCGAATAAAACCTATGCTGCGGGTATAAATCACGCGCAATAGCTTCGGCCATTTGACTACGGCAAGAATTACCAGTACATAAAAATAGAATATTTAACATTGTGGTTCCTTGTTCAAAAGAGCGCTTTTGGCGCTGACACTATTATATAAGTCCTGCTGATCAACTTTTTTAATTAGATCAACCAGCTCAAGCCCTAACTGATTAATCTGATAATGTTTCCACTTAGCAACTTTCTTGGTAGCAACTAAATTAACACTTTCTAACTCTTTTAGATGGCGTGACAAAGTCGAGTTCGATAAATGAAAACACTCCTCAATATGACACAAACAAATATCGGGATTCAGCGCAATTAATAAAAGTATTTCTAAGCGCGTTCTATCACCAATGGCTTTAAAGATTTTTTCCATATAAGCTTAAACCTTGTAATAATGTGTTCTACTAAATAAAGTTAATTTGAAAAACGTCTAAATGCGACTAAGTGGCGCTGAGATGCATCACGTAGCGTTATAAATAATTGTTTGGTACTCACCGAGCTAGGACTATTAACTGCCGACTCATTTAAAAATCGATTATACATGGCAATATTATTCACTTCGCTAGTTACACCCATTTGGTAAGAAGCTTGCAATGAATCAGGTAACTGTGCATATTTTGCCCCTTCATCTACTGGGATTGTAAGTTTATAACCATTAAATGCATTTTCTAATAACGCAATGTGACGACTTTCAGCATTAGAAATATTAGTAAATGGTCGAACCGCTCCAAATTTATTCATAATCTTAAGGTATTCAGCGCGAGCCATATATTCATCTTGAATTGCATAAATCAACATAGTTGTTATGGTTAAATTAGCATCTGCTTGAGCCGCGCTATGCCCGTATAATCCGCTTTCAGGAGTAACCGCGCTCGCGTTACCGATCAACAAGCAAGGAATAATGATATGTTTACAAAATTGCATAATTTTAGTTGGAGATAAAATTGGGGTTTTCATGAGATTAACTTCTTTCTAGGTTAAACAGTTCCTACGCATTAAAGAGATTGGCTAAGCTATTGCCCTTAATTTCCTCAGGATGCCATTTGATAACCGCAAAATTACCCTGCGAAATCTCAGCTACCTGATTAATCCAACGCACTTCATTCTGCGCACGGGCTTTAAGCAGTTTATTGGTGGTATTCGTTGCCGCCAGACTTGAGTTAATCACCCACCATTTATGCAAAATGCCTGCACGATCTAAATCTTCCGC
>JAIETT010000074.1 GCA_019744945.1 Burkholderiales bacterium | reverse complement strand
ATTCGAACCTATGACCCTCTGCTTGTAAGGCAGATGCTCTACCAACTGAGCTAAGCGCCCGCTTTTCATCGCGCTGTTATGCGCTGCGAGAACAGTATTATGCCATCACTAGCATTTAATTGCAAGTGTTATTTTTTAATTAGTTCTTACTCAAGTAAGTGGCATGATTAGTAATTTATTGATATGAAATTAGTATTTGGTTAAATATATTATTTAAGTTCTTTAATTATATTTGCATAAAGGATGATATTTTAGTTAAAATTCAGTCATTATTTAATTAGAGAAAGTATTTGCCATGTCAATTCGTCCATCAATGCGTAAAAATAATCAGTTGCGTCAGGTTAAAATTACTCGAAATTATACTAAACATGCCGAGGGTGCAGTTTTAGTTGAGTTTGGTGCAACTAAAGTGCTGTGTACCGCTAGTGTTGAAGAAAGCGTGCCGCCGTTTCTAAAGGGTAAGGGGCAAGGTTGGGTGACTGCGGAATATGCTATGTTACCGCGTGCAACCAACACCCGTAATAAGCGTGAAATTAGCCAAGGCAAGCCTAATGCGCGTAATCAAGAAATTCAACGCTTAATTGGACGAAGCTTACGCAGCATTGTAGATTTTGCCAAACTCGGTGAACGGCAAATTATAATTGATTGTGATGTAATTCAAGCTGACGGTGGCACGCGTACCGCCAGTATTACAGGAGCTTATGTTGCGCTATGTGACGCTATTTCAGTGCTGTTGAAAAGTGGTAAAATTAACCAAAATCCGTTGCGTGAAGCATTGGCGGCGGTTTCGGTTGGAGTTTATCAAGGCGCTGCGTTATTAGATTTAGATTATCTTGAAGATAGTAATTGTGACACCGATATGAATGTAGTCATGACTGAAAGTGGTGGAATTGTTGAAATTCAAGGCACGGCGGAAAAAAGCCCATTTTCACGAGAGATGTTTAATCAGTTGTTAGATTTGGCTGAGAGTGGCATTAATGAATTATTTATATTACAGCGTGAAAGTTTAAGCGCAGAAAATGAATTTTGCGTAACCGTTTAGTATGTTTTGAATTTAACTAATTGTTGTGATTTAAAGTTAATATTAATTGCTTGATTTATGAATTGAGGCATATTTGATTATTTAGTCGGTTTGTCTACTATGATTTGAGTGTTTATGATTTTGCAGTTAGCCAAAACATTACTAAGTATTTCATGAGTAATGTTTTGGTTTGATTAGAGCAAAGTTGTTACGGCGGATTGTAACTAAATGTATTTTCCTTCCAATCAGTAGTGTGTTCGTCGTTAGTAAGATGCCTCTGGGGCACTTGAGTTGAGCTTACTGGTGGTATTTACTGAGTCCTTAGTTGTTGACTCTCCAACTTGGCTGATGCCAGAACTAAGGGCTAAATTTTCTTCGTTAATTAAGTTATCCACTTCACTATCATTATTATTTGTTGTTTTGGTTTTTGCTGGTGAGGCTGACTCACCATTCTCCTCACTAATTAAGTTATCAATATTTTCTGATTCCGTATTATTGTTACCACTTGATTCTGTAGCGTAAATATATGCGCCATTTTTTTGTAAGTATAGATCGCGAATTGTTGCGTATGGATCTAAAGTTTGTTCGAGTAATTCATCCTGTCCAAGATATTTCGAGCGCTGATCAAGTAAATTAATCCCAAAGATTGACCATGAAATCCATGGATCATTAATTATGTAGAATAGGGGATTAAAATAGACATCGGGGATAATGCCTAGTTGATCACGGACTGTTGCAGGCCCAAGGAATGGCACTAGGAAATAACTACTATTTGTCCAGCCCCAGCGTTTTAAGGTATTTCCAAATGTATTGGTATATTGTGGTAATCCCATACTCGAAGACACGTCAATTAAACCTAAGATACCAAAGGTACTATTGAGTGCAATTCGCATCGTAGTTTGCATTGTATCGATACCATCTAATTGCAGAATATCATTTGCCAAACTTACAAAATCACGCAAATTGTTATAGAAATTACCTAAGGCTTCACGAATTGGATCTGGTATGTAAGTATAACCAACTGTCACAGGGCGTAAAACGTAATGATCTACTGTCATGTTGAATTCAAATACGGGGCGATTGTAGTTCTCGTAGGGGTCGTTGGGGTTTTTACTACTCGCGCAACTAACTAAGACACTACTGCTTAAAATTAGGAGTAATTTTTTCATGTATGCTGTGACAAGTTATAGATCAATCTGATATAAAGCACATAACTCATGAATGCTAGCACTTAAGTTAATTAATTTTAGCTGATGAGAGAATTTATGTGGCGTAATTAGCTCTAATAGCAATGCAATTCCAGCTGAGTCAATATTGAGAACCTCGCCACAATCAATATTAAGTCCAGACTTGGAGTTATTTGTCAGCTCTTGAATTTCTTTTAGGCACGTCAATACGTTGATTTTAGTGAGAGACTTCGGTAAGCCATAAAGAGCCTTCATTATTTGGTGGTTTTCAGTGCGTCAGCTTTAGTTTGCAGTTGACTAATTAATCCACTAACGCCATCTTTCTGGATCGTATCATTAAACTGACTACGGTAAGTGGTAACGATGCTCGCGTTTTCAATTTTTACATCATAAATTTTCCAAGCTGTACCAATTTTAGCTAAATCATATTCAATGTTAATCGGTTGATTATTGCTATTGCCATTACTTGGTAGCGCAAGGGTACAAGTAACAATCGCTTTTTTTTCACTGATTGTTTTGCTACTATTGATCGTGAC
>JAIETT010000300.1 GCA_019744945.1 Burkholderiales bacterium | reverse complement strand
GTCGCCCAATAATATTACCCGAGCTTGTTGCGGCTAGCATGTCCGCAAGTGCGGAGATACCTGGAATAGTTTGTCCGCCAATATTTACCGTACCTGTGACCAGTCCTACATAAATTTCATTTGGAATTGAAGTGGACGTAGAAGGAGAACCTGTACCCCCACCACCAACTAAGGACATTGCGGTAGTTGCTAAGCTACTAACGGAGCTGCCAGAACCACCATAATTGGATAAGACTGCGGCACCAGCGTTGTTATTACCTGCGCCACCAATCCATTGAATCCCAAAATTACCTTGCTCAGTAGTATTCACATTAGCAATTAAGGCTTCAATCATGACCTGAACACGGCGTACATCCAACATATTAATGACCATTCTGAAGTTACGATAAACCGCTTCAGGTGCTTGAATAATTAATGAATTGGTAGTTGGTTCAGCTTGGATTAAAATTTTGGCGGCATTTTTATCGCCATTGGGCTGAGTTCCAGAACTACCTTTTGAACTAGTTTGTGGAGCTTTGCTTCCGCCACCACCACCGCCAAATCCTCCACCGCCAGAAGATGACCCGCCACTACCGCTACCACTGCTTTGAAATGAAGAACTCGTGTCTGAAATTGCACGACTCGCTGGTGATGGAGCTAAATCTGGATTATCTTGACCTGAAGCAAGAATTCGTAGAACCTCTGCCACATGGGCAGCATCAGCATTACGTAGATAAACTACGTGTAGGTTATTATTGCTATGCTGCGTTTCTTGATCTAAATTTTGCGCTAATTTTTTTAAATCTTCTTGCTTAGAGGCTACATTAGAGGAAATAATTAGTGAATTAGAATTGGCATCAACAGTGATATTAACCGCTGGTCCATTATCTGCGGATGCGCCACCACTGCCACCAGTTGCACCACCAGCATTGCCCAGATAGCTTTGTAAGGTTTGTGCAACATCACTGGCATAAGCATATTTTAATTTAACCGTAACTGGCGCAATTTTAGTAGTTTTAGTTACATTTAAGTCATTGATTATTTTGGTAATGCGTGTCATATTGGATGCGTAATCCGTAACGACTAGTGCATTGCTATTAGTATAAACTGAAATGGTGTTATTTGGCGAAATCATTGGGCGTAAAGTATTGGCTAATTGGGTTGCCGAACCATTGTCAATTGTGAAAATTTTGGTGATTAATTGATCACCTGGGTTATTTTTACCCATGCTGTCAGTGCGCATGCCATAGGTGCGTGCATCGGTTTCAGGTAAAACTTTAATGACTCCATCGGCCTCAACAGTGGCAAAACCTTGCATCCGTAAAGCTGACTCTAAAACTTTATAACTTTCAGATTTTGAAATGGGTTTTTCTGAAACGATATTAACCGTACCTTTAACCCGCGGATCAACTACGAAATTTTTCCCGGATAATTTACTGATGGCTTTAATTACGCTTTGAATATCTGCATTTTCAAAATTAAGCACAACTTTGTCATCCGACGTAGTGCTTTGGTTATTGCCACTTGAACTTGACGCGCTAGATGAGCTGGGTGTCGGTGCGGGGTTAGCCGTCATTGGGTTCGTTACAGCATAGCTCGTATTTAAAATAGATATTCCGCAAAGTAGCGCGCAAAGTTGTTTTAGCTTTAAATTCATGTTATTCCTTTAGGTCGTGGAGTAAGTTAATTTTGATTATTAGTCGAATTTTGTTGTTGAAACTCTTGGATCATTTTTTGGCGTTTTGCAGCCAGCGTCTCATCTGGACTGTTGGGGGCATTGGCATTTGCTGGTTGACCATCTGTTCCATTATTAGCTGGAGGTGTATTTGGTGGCATAGTAGCTTGAGAGTCATTTGGATTGCCATTCTCTACATTATTGCTGTTGCCTTTAGGGCTATTATAAGAGTTTACAGGTGCAGGAGAAGCTTGCGGTGGCGTGTTTGATGGTGTGTTGCTCATTGCATTACTGCCACCAATTTGGATGCTAACATCCTGATTTTGGCTGGTCAAAATAATCCCAGTTGGTGTAATGGCTTTTATTTTACCTTCAAGTACGGTATCGCCAATCGACGCGATGATATGTTTGTCATCAACTTGCAGGAAAGCTACGCTATTATCTGGTCCCGCGGCATAAACGCCAATAACTTTTAGATTAATCGTTGGTACGGCAACGCGCTCCTCGACGTAAACTCCAAAGGCCGCACGATTAATAATTGCTTGAGCAAAATCTTGGCTTTTAGCCGAGTTAAGCACTGGATTCTCTATGCTGTTGTAGCCGATAGGCTTAGCAAACCACCAAAGTATCTGAGCAATCAAGATGGAGGTTAGAATAAAAACTAGATAGCGTAGTGCGCGGCTAGTATTTACAATTAATTGATTTGGACTTATTTTTTTCATTAATGGGTTTTATTTATCAAAAATTAAAGGCTACGAATAGACACAAATATAAAAATAACCCAGTATTGTAGCATATTTAAGCGCAAAAGTTAACTATCGAATCGAATAAATATCTGTGGCAGTTTTTCAAAAATATGTACATCTAGCATAAGAAGGTTAAACTCTGTTTTTAGCTTGTTAAAACTTAGTTTATTCAGTTTTGGTGTTGCACTTTTCGCAAATACCATAAATGTTCAAAGTGTGGCTTAAAACTTGAAAGTTATTTAGTTGAGCAATGGTCATTTGCAAGTCCTCAATTTGTTGATTGCTAAACTCAACTACGGTCGCACACTTGCTGCAAATTAAATGATCATGATGTTCCAAGCTATTATTTAGTTCATAAATA
>JAIETT010000115.1 GCA_019744945.1 Burkholderiales bacterium | reverse complement strand
GCATTATTGGTAAACGGAAAGAGGTATGAGAAAAAATAAATAATTCCAGCTAAGAGAATAATTGAAAAAACTAAGAATGGAAAATTATTTAAGTTCTTAATAAAATTTGTTTTCATCAGTATAAATTTAAAACCTACTCATCCAAACCACTTTATAACTTTTATTAACATGTATTATCTATACAACCTAAATTAAAAGCAGTCGATCGGCTGCTTTTAATTTATTTTTTCAACTCATCAAGCGCTAAGTTACAAATTAAATTAACACCATAATCAACTGCTCGATTAACCGCTTCTGCAACTAAAGATTTATCAGCGAAAGGTCTTTCATCTCCGATAATACCTAAAACACATCCACTTTTAATTTTATAGTTAAATTCACTCGAGTACACTTGTGAAAGTACATAAATATGAGAACATTCCATTTCCGATGCAAGAACGCCATAAGCCTTCATTTTATTCATAAAATTAATACTCTCGTCACTAGATGGACCACACAAAAACTCACGAGCGTATAACGAATCTTTGGAATGAATTAAACCAATATGAACATTGTAGTCCACAGAAGCACTTAATTTAGCCGCATGAATGGTCATATCCACATTAGCAATTGCTGGAAATTCTAGTGGTACGTAGTTACGGCTGGTAGCTTCATCTCGAACTGCCGCCGTACCATAAACTACATCACCAACGCGAACATTTGGTTGCATTCCACCAGCCGTGCCAATTCTTAAGAAACGTTTTGCTCCTAAAATAATTAACTCACTCAAGATTAAATCTACGCTTGGTGTTCCCATTCCCGTTGATATCGATGCAACTTTAATAACTTTACCCTCACGCTCAATATCACCTAAATAAAGATCATGCCCACGTGAACTAACTTTAACTTGCACATTCTTAAAATATTTATCAGCAATTTCACGTGCTCGAGAATTTGATCCAGGAATAAATACGTAACGTCCAATATCGCCGTTACCTAAAAAATCTTCACGCGTAGCATTAAAATGATGCGGTTCAAAAATACTATAATCTAGCTTTTGCATATGACACCTTTGAAAAAATAACATAACCATTAATAAACTCTATTTTACTATAACGACAAACATGCTCAAATAGTAATGAATCATTAAATATCCACATTCTTTGCACGCAAGGCATTACTTTCAATGAAGTTACGTCGCGGCTCAACTTCATCACCCATCAAGGTACTAAAGATATGATCGGCAGCAATGGCATCTTCAACCGTTACGCGCATCAAACGACGTACCGCAGGATCCATCGTAGTTTCCCACAGCTGCGAAGCATTCATCTCTCCCAGACCTTTGTAGCGCTGCACGTTCATGCCTTTTTTAACTTCATTCATCATCCACTCGAGACCCTCGCTGAAGGTTGCAACTTGCTTGCTCGTTTCACCACGACACGCCAAGAGGTTCACGCCACTAATTGCTTCGACTAATTCGCCAGCTTTTGAAATTCGTGAATAATCGCCACTTTCAAGGAAGTAACTGTCTAAATTAGTGATAATGTAATTACCGTGCTCAATGCGAACTATTTTTAAACGATAACTTTGTTTAACATCATCAAATAACACTTCAAATTTAACCTTAAATGCTGCTAGCGCCGCACTTAAAATCTCAACGGCTTCATTAGCTGAATCTTGCGTGGCTAAATTTAAGCGTTTGACGCGCAAGAGCGCTTCCAAAATTTGACGATCCATAAAACGACTATGTGAATCAATTACTTGCTTAGCTTTTAGAAAAACTTTTGCCAAATTAATCAATGCATCTTTCTCAATTAACGTAACACCATCCGCACTAAAGCGCGCATTAGTTAGGGCTAATTCTAACAAATACTGATCCATTTCTTCTTGATCTTTAACATAACGCTCGTTTTTACCTTGCTTAATTTTAAACAACGGTGGCTGAGCAATATAAATATGTCCGCGTTCAACTAGTTCTGGCATTTGACGATAGAAGAAGGTCAATAATAGCGTCCGAATATGCGCACCATCGACGTCGGCATCGGTCATGATAATGATACGGTGATAACGCAATTTATCGACATTATATTCATCTTTACCAATTCCAGTTCCGAGCGCAGTAATTAATGTCACCACTTCTTGCGAAGACAACATCTTATCGAAACGGGCTTTTTCAACATTTAAAATTTTACCTTTCAGTGGTAAAATAGCTTGATTTTTACGATCGCGCCCTTGCTTAGCGGAACCGCCAGCAGAGTCCCCTTCGACTAAGTACAATTCACTATTCGCGGGATCTTTTTCTTGGCAGTCCGCCAATTTACCAGGCAAACCTAAACCATCCAAGACACCTTTACGACGGGTAAATTCACGTGCTTTACGAGCAGCTTCACGAGCTCGTGCGGCTTCAACAATTTTGGCACAAATAATTTTGGCATCAATCGGATTTTCTAATAAATAGCTTTTTAAACCCTCATTTACCAATTCTTGAACTACCGGTGAAATTTCTGAAGAAACCAATTTGTCTTTAGTTTGCGATGAAAATTTTGGATCAGGTAATTTAACCGACAAGACGCAGACTAAACCCTCACGCATATCATCACCAGTGGTGGTAACTTTAGCTTTTTTGGCTAATTCATGTTCTTCAATATATTGATTTAAGGTCCGTGTCATTACCGCGCGCAAAGCTGATAAATGTGAGCCACCATCACGCTGTGGAATATTATTAGTAAAACATTGAATTGTTTCTGAATATGAGTCGTTCCATTGCATCGCAACTTCAACACCCATGCCATTTTT
>JAIETT010000053.1 GCA_019744945.1 Burkholderiales bacterium | reverse complement strand
ACACTCTCCGCCTCAGGAGCTAGAATTCGCGCATAGGCAATTAAAGCCCCGTGTTCCCACAGCATGAGATGTAACGCACTTATATCTGCACCATCGGCATCCAAGTAAATCGCTTGTTGCTCCACCACAAAAACCTGCGCTCTTAATTGCAGGATTGCATACAACTCATTTAAACTTAACTCGGAAAATTCTTTTAACTGCCATTGCACCATTTTATCCACCCCACACAATAAAAAAAAGCCCTAGCAGTTTAAACTAGGGACTCATCGCAAATACGTAGCGCTCGATCTTAGCGCGTCATCGCATCAAAGAAATCGCTATTATTTTTAGTTACGCGGATTTTCTCCAACACAAAGCCACTCGCTTCAATTGATTGTTTCTCAGCTAGATACTTGCGTAACACCCACATTTTTTGCAATTGTTCTTTACTTAGTAACAATTCTTCACGGCGCGTACCAGAATTAAGAATATCCACGGCTGGGTAAATTCGGCGATTCGCAATATCGCGATCTAAATGTAATTCCATATTACCCGTGCCCTTGAATTCTTCATAAATTACATCGTCCATCCGTGATCCAGTCTCAACTAAGGCGGTCGCAATAATGGTTAATGAACCACCCTCTTCAATATTCCGCGCGGCACCAAAGAAACGCTTCGGACGGTGTAGCGCATTCGCATCCAAACCACCAGTTAAAATCTTACCTGAGGCTGGCGCAACCGTATTGTATGCACGAGCTAAACGCGTAATTGAATCTAGCAAAATCACTACATCACGTTTACTTTCCACCAAGCGTTTGGCTTTTTCCATCACCATTTCGGCAACTTGTACGTGACGGGTTGCTGGCTCATCAAAGGTTGATGCAACTACTTCACCTTTAACCGAGCGTTGCATCTCGGTAACCTCTTCTGGACGCTCATCAATCAAGAGTACAATCAAATCAACTTCTGGATGATTAGCGGTAATTGAATGCGCAATATGTTGTAACATCACGGTTTTACCAGTTTTTGGTGGCGCAACGATCAAACCACGTTGACCTTTACCAATTGGGGCAAATAAATCAATAATGCGTCCCGTATAATTTTCTTCGCCTTTAATATCACGTTCCAAATGAAGTTGTTGATCAGGAAACAGTGGCGTTAAATTTTCAAATAAAATTTTGTGTTTATTAGCTTCAGGCGCATTTAAATTGACTTTGTCAACTCGCACTAAAGCAAAATATTTTTCGCCATCTTTCGGCATCCGAATTTCACCATCAACGGTGTCACCAGTTTGTAAATTAAAACGTCGAATTTGACTTGGGCTAATATAAATATCATCGTGACTAGCTAAATATGAGGTATCAGGTGAACGCAAAAAACCAAAACCGTCGGGTAAAACTTCTAAGACACCACCACCAGAAATATTCTCGCCTTGCTCGGCAACTTTGCGCAAAATGGCAAAAATCAAATCATGTTTACGTAAACGGCTTGCGCCTTCAATATTGTATCCTGCTGCCATCTCAAGTAATTGCGCGACATGAATATCTTTAATTTCGGTTAAATGCATAGAAAAACACCATAAAATATTAGTTTAGAACGTTGTTAGTTTCACTTGGTCAGAAATTTTTAAACACCTTTGTTTTAGTTGGTCTTAAAATATTAGTGTGGTAATTGTTTGGGACTTTTGAGTATAGACTTTAAGTGAAATAGGAATAAAAAGGTTGGTTGATAACATTATAGTTAAAATGGTTACCTGACTCAGGTAACCATTTTAATCTATTTTAGATATTGCTGTCAATAAAAGCTGCCAATTGACCTTTAGGTAATGCGCCAACTTTAGTTTCAACCAACTCACCATTTTTAAATAAAAGTAAGGTTGGAATGCCACGCACACCATAAGTTGCAGCCGACACGCTACTATCATCGACATTGACTTTAACAATCTTAACCCGACCAGCATATTCTTTAGCTAAGTCCTCCAAGATTGGCCCAATCATGCGACACGGACCACACCATTCAGCCCAGAAATCAACTAATACAGGAAGTTCAGCTTTTAGTACATCTGCATCAAACGAAGCATCAGTGGTATAAACGATATTACTCATTTCTTAGATAACCTTTAATAAAATTTTCGTAGCTATTATAGCATAATTACAGACCAAGATAGGTATTTTCAAGGACACAAATTGCTATTTTTTAACAACTTATGCCCTATTCAATATTATTCGGCTGGGTAATTCTCTGGGTTCTCATTTTTATGTTTAGCCCGATGATAAGCTAAACCTGTACCAGCAGGAATTAAACGTCCCATAATCACGTTTTCTTTCAGTCCACGTAAATAATCGACCCGTCCAGCTACCGCTGATTCAGTTAATACCCGCGTAGTTTCTTGGAACGACGCAGCTGAGATAAATGAATCAGTGTTCAATGATGCACGGGTAATACCCAACAGAATATTTTTATATTCAACTGGTTCTTGACCTGCAGCAATTAAACGATCATTTTCATCTAAAATCGCTGAACGTTCGGCTTGTTCACCCTCAAGATAGATATTACTATCCCCTGGATTAACAATTACAATCCGACGTAACATTTGGCGCACAACCGTCTCGATGTGTTTATCACTAATTTTCACACCTTGTAAACGATAAACCTCTTGCACTTCGTGTGCGATGTATTTCGATAATTCTTCAATTCCACGCATTTCAAGTAATTCATGCGGATTAACTGGACCATCCACGATGGCTTGTCCACGTTCCACATACTCACCATCATTTACCAAGATATTTTTATCTTTAGGAATTGC
>JAIETT010000281.1 GCA_019744945.1 Burkholderiales bacterium | reverse complement strand
CCACACTCTTTAGCTGCAAATAAAATCGCTGGATTAATCGTGCCATCTTTACTCGGTGGTGTTACCAAAATTTTGGTTGGACAACCCGCAATTTCAGCAGGAATCGCCAACATCAACATGGTTGATACCAACGGCGCGGTTCCACCTGGAATATATAAACCAACTTTTTCAATTGGACGGAAAATTTTACCTAATTTAGTGCCATTTTTTTCAAATTCAAATGGTTTCGGCGCACTAACGCTATGATAATGCCGAATATTTGCAATTGCATCCAAAATGGCTTGCTTTTCAAGCGCAGACAAGGTTTCAATGCTCGCATATTCCTCAGGACTAACAACCAGTGAGTCCAATTTAACCCCGTCAAATTTCTCAGCATAGTCATACAGCGCAGCATCACCACGCGCACGCACATCGTCAATAATCCCCTTAACCAAACTAGTTAATGCAGCATCATCGCTACTTGAACTACGACTTAAAACCTGTTCTTGTTCGCACGCATTTAATTTATTCCACGTTACTACTTTCATTCTATCAGCTCCCTTAAAATTAATTTTTCCAAACCACCTTACTCTTAGGCAATCATTCCGTTAATATTGTTTAATTGTTGATTCTCATGATAAAAATCCTCAATAATAATTTTTCTTCAGATCTTTCTTAACATTTTTCAGCATCTTGCCAAAATCTTTACTCTTCTTGCGCTTCTCTACAACGGTTAACTCAAAATAAGTATTTTCTTTTTCCATCTTAAGATAATTCTCATAACACGTTTTGTCGATCTCACCGCTCGTGACAGCTTCAATAACCAAGCAACCTCTTTCATTCGTATGTGTACAATCTTTAAATTTGCAATTGTGCGACAATTCAATAATTCGATCAAACGTAATTTCCAGTCCATGACTTGCATCGGCAAGACCTATTTCTCTCATTCCAGGAGTGTCAATCAATATCCCGCCATTCTCTAAAACAATTAATTCCCGATGACTAGTAACATGCCGTCCACGATGTGTTTTCTGCCCAATTGCATCCGTGCGCATTATATCTTTACCCGAAAGATTATTTAGCAGCGTAGATTTACCAACACCCGAAGAACCAAGGATACAATAGGTTTTGCCCGTTTCAATCAGCGCAGTAATTACCTCATAACCAGTCTTAGTTTCATTACTAAGCGTAACAATTGGAATATTGCTAACTCGAGCTTCAATACTTATCACTATCTCTGATAACGTCTGCTCATCAATTAAATCAATCTTACTCAACACAATAATTGGAGATACTTTCGACGAATAACACAAAGTTAAATAGCGTTCCAGTCGATTAATATTAAAATCTCGATCCGCTGCCTGAACCAAAAATGCATAATCAATATTACTCGCGATTATCTGAATTTCACCAAATTTTCCAACGGCGTGCCGTTTAATAACTGAAAATCTAGGCAGAATTTTATGAATCAGTGCAAAATCAGCACTATCAATTAACAGTATAACCCAATCGCCAACGGCTGGAAAATCTTCGCGACTTTTGGCCGCAAAGCGCAGATTGCCAGTTACTTCCGCCTCAACTTCGCCCTGAATTGTCTTGATAATATAGCGTTCTTTATGCTCAGCAATAACTCTCCCAATTTGATTGTGATCAAGATTATTTGCCAACATAAATTCTTCAAGTTGCGCATAATGCCCAAAATCTTCTAATCTCACGATCTTGTCCTACAAAATTAGCGCTATTAATTAGCCTTTTTATAAAAAAGATAGTCGGCAGTGTATGGAACAAAAGCTTTATTACCAACATCCGTAGATGAAACACACCCACTCACAGGCGCGACTCCACCAGTAGTTTTTACACGCTGGATATAAGTCGTTTTATCCAGCTTATCACTGCTACCATTAGCTCCATGTTGAGCACCCACAACAGTTACCAGAAGCCATGGGATCGCACCATGTGCCACATAAGCATCATCTGAAGAAGCGTTACCATCAGCAACTTTACCCCAAATTATGCTACCAGTTTTTGAGCTTTGCCACGAAGCCCTGACCAAACCGCTTTCAACTGGATTAGGGCTATAATAGTGAGTCATGGTCTGTTTATTATCTTTTAGTAGAGTGGCTTGTGGTGTAAAAAGAATAAATTTCACACTGCCAGCAACAGGTAAACAAATATAATCTTGCGTACCAACGGCATGCCCAACTTGGAATAACTTATTACCTGCAGGCACCTGAATATTGGCAGGAGTCGCAGAAGGTTTTAATTCCTGAGCATAACTCAGCGGCATCACTGCTCCAGAAAGCAATGCACCTAGTACAGCAGAATATTTCAAACTCATTCTTCTATATTTGTTTAGTTTTTTATCTACATTGTGAAATTTCATCTTGTTTTCCTTAAAATTTAAGTTAAATATTTAGAGAGAATATTCTTAATTATTTCCAAATCTCTTGTCATGTATAAAAATCAGCAAATTTTATACACGTCAATTTCTTATGTATAAATTTTACGCTTTTTTATACACGTTATTTAATCGCATCACTGAGTAATTCAAATAGACTATGGTTAACATAATAATTACTTTTACCTATTTTATGTGTAGTTAATAAACCTAAGTCGATTATTTCATTTTTCATAACTAATTACTATCATTGTAAATTGTATTCTTCTTTGACATAATTAGGAATACACGAATACATAAAGTTAAACAATGATTCAAAATCTTCGCTATCATAATATTTTATCATTATCTGATTAAATTCTAACTTGCGTTTAGCTGGTATGTTTATCATAGGTAATCCACACGACAATAAAATGCCACTCATCATCATGCGTGCAGTACGCTTATTACCATCAAAGAAAAATTGAATACGTGCCATTTTGGCAAA
>JAIETT010000226.1 GCA_019744945.1 Burkholderiales bacterium | reverse complement strand
AAATGTTCAACTAGCTGTGCTGAAACTTGAATTGCCAAATTATTGCGTTTATCATACATGGTTCGCAAAATCCCCAAGAACTCTAATTCAGGATTAAGTTTAGATTGCATCAAACGAACCGTATTCAATAAATCGGTAAGCCCTTCAAGTGCATAATATTCACATTGAATCGGGACTAAAATATAATTTGCCGCACTTAAGGCATTGAGCGTTAACAAACTCAGAGATGGTGGACAATCAATTAAAATTACATCATAATTGGAACTAACTTCCGCTAAGGCTTTTTTGAGTTTAAATTCACGTTTTTTTACATCAACTAGTTCAATTTCTGCACCAGCTAAATTACGGTTTGAAGGTAAAATATCAAATTTACCAGTTGGGGACTTAACAATCGCATCTCTAATTGCGAGATTATTAATCAACACATCATAGACCGAATATTTAAGTCCATTTTTTTCAATACCGGCCCCAGTTGTTGCATTTCCTTGCGGATCAATATCAACCACTAACACTTTTTTACAATTTTGTTGAACCAATGCAGTTGCTAGATTTAATGCGGTAGTAGTTTTACCAACGCCACCTTTTTGATTGACAATAACAATTATATTTTTCATTTATGCTCTATCTTTATTAAGAAACGTTGAGCTACCAAATTTGGCACGCTTAATTCAATTACTTGTCCCTGCCAGTTAGTTAATTTAGTCAATTCTGATTCACCTTGTTCACCTTTCATTGCCAAATAAAAACCATCTGGAGCCAATAGATGATTGGTTAACTGCACAAATAATTCCAAATCAGCAAAAGCGCGTGAAGTGATTATTTGAAATTTTTGCTCAGGTTGATAATCTTCAACTCGCTGACTAATTACTTGTAAATTACTTAATTGTAGCTCAATTTTAGCCTGCAATAAAAATGCACATTTTTTAGCATTACTATCAATTACCACCACTGCTTGTTGAGGACGCATAATTGCCAAAATTATCCCAGGTACACCCATCCCGCTACCAACATCTAGCAGTGCACCGTTATTTGGAAAGTGTGCAACAATACTTAATCCATCGAGTAAATGATGGGTTAAAATATCCCGTGACTGAGTAATTGCAGTCAAACTATAAACTTTATTCCATTTAATTAACAGCGCTTTATAGTTTAATAGCTGCTCGAGTTGAGCCTGAGAACATTCCAAATTCAGTTGTTTGATACCAGTTTCTAGTAATTCTATTTCATCAACTCTAGCCATTACGCCCCTCCCATGCCTCAATCATTTCACCAGCGACATAATAAGGTTCATCGGCATATTCAAGCATTTCAAAGTCACCCGCCGAATTGCCATAGGCATAAGCATAACTAAAATTAAGTTTATTTTTCGTCAAAAAATCTTGAATTCGTTCAACTTTTTGTTTGCCATAACAATTATGGGTTAATAAACGACCAGTTAAACACTGCTGCGCATCGGTTTCAAGTTCTGTTGCAATCACCTGATCTAATTTATGTAAATTAGCCCAATGGCGTAAATAAATTCCCAGATTAGCACTCACCAAAAACAAATTATGCCCGTGTTCACGATGCCATTCTATTTTCGCATAAGCTACGGGATTAATATATTTATTTAGATGGGTTAACGCAAATTGCTTAGCTTTATGTTCAACTTGACGCTTTGAATACCCTTTTAACAAGACTGTTAACGTTGCTTGTTTGGCAGTTTCATTATTAATCATTCCTAAGCAATAACGGATGACAATCGGGATTAATTTTGGCAGCGCTAGCGTAAATCTCAGCTTGCCAACAACAAACACCAAAAAGGGCACTAGCGTATCTTTGCGCGAAATAGTTCCATCAAAGTCAAAATAAGCTACAATTTGCCGACTTGGATTCATCTTAACGATCACCCATGCTCGCCAATAATTCGGCTTGATGCTCAGAAATTAAGGTATTGCACATCTCATCTAGATCGCCATCCATAATATAATCTAATTTATATAAAGTTAAATTAATCCGGTGATCTGTCATCCGTCCTTGTGGGAAGTTATAAGTACGAATTCGTTCCGAACGATCGCCTGAACCAACTAAGCTCTTACGCTGTGCCGCTTCTTTGGCTTGCTGTTCGCGTAATTGTGCATCTTTAATTCGCGTAGCTAACAACGAGAGTGCCCGCGCTTTATTCTTATGTTGCGAGCGATCATCTTGACATTCAACTACAATTCCAGTTGGTAAATGGGTTACGCGAATTGCTGAATCGGTCTTATTCACGTGCTGTCCACCCGCACCTGATGCGCGATAGGTATCAATACGCAAATCGGCTGGACTAATTGCCACCTCGGCAACTTCATCCGCTTCAGGCATAATTGCCACCGTACACGCTGAAGTATGCACCCGACCTTGCGATTCGGTAGTTGGAACCCGTTGCACACGATGTGCACCCGATTCAAATTTAAGGCGCGAATAAACACCTGCCCCAATAATTCGTGCAATAATTTCTTTGTAGCCACCCATATCTGATGCAGTTTCCGACACAACTTCTACTTGCCAGCCCATCCGTTCGGCATAACGCGAGTACATCCGGAATAAATCTCCCGAAAATAATGCCGACTCATCACCACCAGTGCCAGCACGAATTTCCAGATAAATGCTCTTATCATCATTATCATCTTTAGGCAAAAGTAATTTTTGTAATTCTAATTCTAATTCCTCAATTCGTGCCTTAGCACTGCTTAACTCTGCTTGAGCAAATTCTTTCATATCGGGATCAGAAAGTAACTCTTCGGCAGTTTTTACATCTTCACATGATAACATAAATTGTTTAAACGTATCGACAACTGGAGTTAACTCTGAGTATTCTTTGTTCAAACGCGTAAACTCATTCATATCATTGGTGGCTTCAGGTTG
>JAIETT010000065.1 GCA_019744945.1 Burkholderiales bacterium | reverse complement strand
TTATCTAAACATATCAAATTAATCGCCGCTTTCAACCATATGCATATTTTCCTTGATCCAAATCCAAATGTAGCACAAAGCTATGCTGAACGCCTACGCATGTTTAATTTACCACGTTCAAGCTGGGCTGATTATGATACAAGCACGATCTCAGCAGGTGGTGGAATCTATTTACGCTCAAGTAAGACCATCCCATTAACGGCTGAAGTTAAGCAGTGGTTGGGTGTAACGGTTAATGAAATGGCACCAACCGAATTAATCAACTTAATTTTAAAAGCTAAAGCTGATTTACTCTATAACGGTGGTATCGGAACTTATATCAAAGCTGAAAGCCAATCGAATGAAGAAGTTAAAGACAAAGCCAATGATAATTTACGTGTAAATGGTAAAGATTTACAAGTTCGTGTGGTTGGTGAGGGTGGTAACTTAGGTGCTACTCAATTAGGTCGGATCGAATTTGCAATGGCTGGGGGTAACATTTGTACCGATGCAATTGATAACTCAGCTGGTGTGGATTGTTCAGATCATGAAGTAAATATCAAGATTTTATTTGCTGCGATCATGCAAAAAACTGGTATGACTGAAGAAACTCGGAATGAAATTCTTGAATCAATGACAGATAATGTTGGTGAGCTGGTACTACGTGATAATTATTTACAAACCTTAGTCCTACGTACAGCTGGTTACCGTGCGCGTTATACATTACCAAACCATCAAATTTTCATGAAAAAACTCGAAAAATCTGGTGAATTAGATCGTAAGATTGAGTTTTTACCAAGTGATGAAGAAATCAACGAACGCATGCAAGATAATACTGGCTTAACTTCACCAGAAATGTCAGTGTTATTATCTTACTCAAAAATGTCTTTGGATCGCGAAATTCTTAAATCATCATTGGTGACTGATCCTGATTTTAATGACTTGCTAATTAATTATTTCCCAACTCATTTACAAGAAAATTATCAAGATTACATTTTGACGCATTATTTACGCAAAGAAATTATTGCTAATCAATTGGCAAACTTGGTAGTAAATCGTGCTGGTATGACCTTTATTTCACGTTTCACCGATGAATTTAGCGCGCCATTACCAAGCATTATTAAATCTTGGTGGATTGCTTACAATTTACTTGATGCACAACGTTTATATGCACAAGTTGAAGCCTTAGATAACAAGATCGATGCCGAAACTCAGTTAAGACTCTATGTTGGTATTGAAAAAGCAGTGGAAAGACTTTGCCGTTGGATTCTACGTTACGTTAAAGATTTAACTAGCGCTAGTGAAATCATCAACAAATACAAAGGCCATGTAACAGCATTAGAAAAACATATGGGTACTTTAATTAAGAGTGAAGAATACCCAGATGTACGCGAAGAAGAAAATCTATACTTGGCAAATAATGTACCAGCGGAATTAGCAACAGTTATTTCACGCCAAGGTTATTTACCACAAGTTATGGATATCGTTTGGTTGGCACTAGAGCATAATTTAGATTATGATTTAGTTGCTCAAAACTACTTCATCGCTGGCCGTTTATTACAAGTTGACTGGATGCGTAAAAATGTATTATTACTCTCTCGTGGTAATAAATGGCAAGCTTTGGCGCGCTCAGCATTATTAGCAGATATCTTCAAACTATACCGTTCAACAATGTTATCAGCAATTAACACAACTAATGGTGATACTTTAGCTTGGATGGATGCAAACCAAGATAAGATTGGTAAAGTTAAAGCCATTCTTGAAGAGCTACAAAGTTACAAAGTACTTGATTTAGCTATGTTATCCGCCGCAATTCGCGAGTTTGGGCATATTTTAGTCGATTAAACCTTTAATTTGATGTAAAATGAAAGTTCGGGTTTTTACCCGGACTCTCATTTTGTAGCTTAAATTATTATACAATTCAAAGTGTTAATACCAACACCAAACCATTTACATCTAAAAGTATTTATTTTCCTCAACCATATGTTTTATAGTACAATTGGTATCGCTTAAATCTGTAATACCCCAAAAGCCCTTTAAATTTTCTGCACTATAACCAGGAGCACACATGTCCCAAATTGGCACCAGTGAAAGACTAATCATTCGACACTTAAATTTAAACGATGCTACCTTTATTTTTCAACTCCTCAATCAAGAATCATGGTTAAAATTTATCGGTGATAAGCAAATTCATAGCATCGAGGCAGCCAGAAAATATCTCATGGATGGCCCCTTAAGTATGTATCAACAACATGGTTTTGGCTTATTTGCCGTCGAGCGCAAATCCGATGGTCATGTAATCGGTTTATGCGGTTTAATTAAACGTGCTGAACTTGTCGATGTGGATATTGGATTTGCATTTTTAGATGAATTTTCAGGTTGTGGCTATGCCTATGAAGCATCTATTTTAATTAAAGATTATGCTATAAATACTCTAAAATTAAAGCGCTTGATTGCAATTGTAAATCCAGAGAATCAACGTTCAATTAAACTCTTAGAAAAAATTGGCTTACATTTTGAGGCACCAATTTGCCTGAGCCAAGATAAACCGTGTTTAAATTTAATGGCGCTTAATTCTGAACGTTAACTAAGGAAACAAACCCATGCCAAAAATAAAAATTACAGCACTCTACGTTTACCCAGTTAAATCTCTCGCAGGAGTTAAAGTAAACCACTTAAAATTTGATCGGTTTGGACCCGAATTTGATCGCCGCTGGATGATTGTTGACGAATGCGGAAATTGTTTAACTCAACGCGAAATTACAAAAATGGCATTAATTAAGGTTAATTTTGATGCAGAATATTTATACTTAAGCTATGCTGATCAAATGTTTAAATTAGAGTTATGCGCCGCCAAATTACCAATTATGGCGCAAGTTTGGAAACATCGTGGTGAGATGCTCGACTGTGGCGATTCGGT
>JAIETT010000216.1 GCA_019744945.1 Burkholderiales bacterium | reverse complement strand
GCCGATTATAATTCTGTCGATAGCTATACTAATTTATATCAATGTGGCAATTTGCAGAATAATGCAAAATCATGTAATCCTGAATATGATAAATTAATTGCCCAAGCACAAGCTAGCCAAGATCCAGATCAACGGGTTAAATTAATTCGTCAAGCCTTACAATTGGTACAAAATGATTATGCCATAATCCCACTCTATCAATATACCTATACCCGCTTAGTTAGTCCACTGGTCAAAAATTATGACATCGATGCCAATCACCTCGATCACGTCATGAGCAAATGGTATAAATTTTAATGATTTTATTTAGAAAGCTAACTATGTTTAAGTATAAACCGCTAATAATTTTTATCATGGCACTCAGTACATTATCGTTAAGTGCATGCTCCAAGAAAGATGCAGCAACTAGCGCCACGAATAAAAACCAAAACTTAATTACGGTTGATAACGGTGAAGATCCGCCGAGCTTAGATACCGCGATTGCTCAAGATACCACTAGCGCTCGAGTTCTCTATGATTTATTTGAAGGCTTAACTTCATTTGACCAAAGTCTCAAAGTAATTCCTGGACTCGCTGAAAAATGGGATATTTCTCCCGATGGCAAAATCTACACTTTTCATCTTCGTCAGGGTTTAAAATTTTCCGACGGTAGCCCAATTACGGCGGATGATGTAGTGTTTTCATGGCAACGTTTGGCTGATCCTAAGGTCGCGTCACCCTATAATAATTTAACCGCCAATATTGTTAATGGCGGCGCAATTATTGCTGGAAAATTATCGCCAAACCAACTTGGCGTAAAAGCCTTGGACGCTAACACCGTGCAAATTAGCCTGAATCACCCCGATGCGGCATTTCTCCAAATTTGTACCATGCCCAACTCCGCAACGGTATCCAAAGCCAATCTGCTTAAATTTGGCCAAGCGTGGACTAATCCTAAAAACATGGTTACCTCGGGTGCCTATAAAATTAAAGACTGGGTAATTAAAGGCAATTTAATGCTAACTAAAAACCCTAATTATTACGATGCTAAAAATGTCAGCGTTGCCAATGTCAACTTCTTACCAATTATTGATTATAATGCGTCCTTCAATCGTTATAAAACTGGCGAAATTGACGTAACCTACAGTTTACCTGTTGATCAATACAAAGCGATTAAACAACAATACCCCGATCAAGCCCAGACTGTTAGCATGGACTCACTCTACTATTATGACTTTAATATGAATCTAGCCAAATTCAAAGACAATCCGCAACTTCGCCAAGCATTGTCAATGGCTGTTGATCGCAATGCGATTGTTAAAGATGTACTTGGTCAAGATCAAGTGCCAATCTATGGTTATGTAACCGCTAGTATTGAAGCTGGACAATTTGCCGATGTTAAGTACGCCTGGGAAAGCTGGCCACGCGCTCAACAAATTGCCAAGGCTCAAGAACTCTTTAAGGCTGCTGGCTATGGACCCAATCATCCATTAGAACTGAGCATTAGTTATAACACCATGGATTTACATAAAAAGAATGCTTTAGCCGTGGCATCAATGTGGCAACAAGTTTTTGGTGCAAATAGTATCAAAACTACCGCCTCAAATCAGGAATGGAAAACCTTTATTCAAGCCCGTAATAAAGGCGACTATGAGATCGCTCGTGATGCGTGGAGTGCCGATTATGATAGCGTTGACACCTACACTAATTTATTTTTGTGTGGTAATCCACTGAATAAATCGAAATACTGTAACCCTGCTTATGATAAATTAATTTTGCAAGCCCAAAACACTCAAGATGCACAGCAGCGTATCCAATTAATCAAGCAAGCACTGCAAATTGCTGAAAATGATTATGCAATAATTCCGCTCTATCAGTATACTTACTACCGCTTGGTAAATCCACGCGTAAAAGGTTATACTATGACCAACAATCATCTTGATCATGTCATGAGCAAATGGTATAAACTAGACTAAAGGAGTATTCGATGTTAAAATTTGCAGTTAAACGGATCTTAGTTTCGATCCCAACCTTGCTAGCGATAATCTCGCTGGTGTTCTTTCTGGTACACATTACCCCAGGTAATCCATTTGATGGCGAACGCGCTTTGTCACCCGAGGCACTTAAATCCTTAATGGCACAATACCGTTTAGATTTACCCCTCTGGCAACAATACTTACTCTACCTTGATGATTTAATTCATGGTAGTTTTGGTATTTCGATGAAATATCTCGGACAACCGATTAATAGCTTATTATTCCCCGATAATATGGGTGGCTTTTGGGTAACCTTACGCCTCAGTATTTATACGATGCTAATTGCCGTCCCATTTGGGATAATTGTAGGCGCGTATGCGGGTTTACACAAAAATTCATGGTTTGATAAACTGGTGGTATCCAGTAATATCTTTTTTACCGCCGTACCAACCATGGTAACAGGTCCACTATTTGTCTTAATTTTGGCTGTAACTTTACAACTCTTTCCAGCTGGTGGTTGGGGTGATGGCGATTTCGCGCATTTATTTTTACCTGTGCTGGTTTTGGTGTTAGCTTACTCGCCAACCATAGCCTTTGTAACACGCGGTAGCATTATTGATGTGCTAAATTCTAACTACATCCGTACCGCACGCGCCAAAGGTTTGCCAACCAAAAAAATCCTCTTTAAGCATGCCATTAAACCTGCAATTTTACCCGTAATTTCATTACTCGGTCCAATGTTCGCAGGGATTTTGGTAGGTGCGGTTGTTACCGAGCAAATTTTCACCTTGCCTGGACTTGGGGTTTTAACCACCAATGCCGCCACCAATCGTGATTATAATATGATTATGGCAATCACTATTTTAGGTAGTATTTTAACGATCGTATTTAACATCATCGTCGATTTACTTTATATGCTCCTTGACCCTAAAATTAAACAATAGGATAAAATGAAATGTTTG
>JAIETT010000239.1 GCA_019744945.1 Burkholderiales bacterium | reverse complement strand
AATATAATATAGTTGATTGCTCTTTACTCTTATCGCAAAACCAGATTTGATCCCGCCGTAAAAAATCAGTTGTCATAATTGACGTTTCATGCGTGGTAAAAATTAGCTGTGCACGTTGAGGATTTGTTTCTAAATTACCAAATAACCCTACTATATGTTTAACAAGTAATGGGTGTAAAAAACTATTTAGTTCATCAATGACCAGCACGCCACCATTTTTAATAGTTCTAATTACCTGTGCGGCAAAATTAAATACTTGCTGAGTCCCTGATGATTCATCCGAAAAACTTAAAGAATAGCTTTGCCCAGAAATAAGATGCTGAGTAATAACTTCTTTATTTTTATCTGAAATAAACTCTTTTAACGCTTCAGGGAAATCTTCAGGAACAACTACATTCTCCTCTTTAATATCAAAATCACTAATACTTATATCCGCCCTAATTAAGAATGCAATCATTTCTTCTTTTGTTATCGTACTTTCTTCAATATAATCTATCGCCCTCTGTTTACCCATCTCAGCATGTCTACTAACTAATTCAATAGAGAGCTTTGCAAACCAATCACTAACTACTGTAATAGATTTTTGTCCAAGAGATCTTGCAACAGATAAAAATAGAGCGCTTTGGGGCACTAATTTTTTAATACTTTCACGTTCACCTTTATAGTTAGCTCCAAATTTATATTCATATGCATCATTTAACCATTCACGAGTAAACAATAACTGTGCCTTTTTATTCGGGTAAGCATACATCCATTCCGAATAAACTTGTTTTTTATCCGCTGCGAATCCATATTCATAACGAATTTCATTATGCACAAAATTAATATTAAATTCACTTGGCAGCTTTCTTGAACCCGCATCAAATAGGAAAGGTGTTATTAATCGCTCTAATGATTTATCATCTTTAAATGACAGGTACACTAACATATCGACAATCTGAATTGCTCTAATAATATTTGACTTACCAGAAGCATTTAATCCATAAATTGCATTTGCGTTTAGAATATTACAATATTTAGTTTCAGTAACAAAATTTATATGATCTTTATCACTACTGGCATTAAATTCGATAGTAATCTCATCTTTGATTGACCTAAAATTTTTCACACTAAAATTTATTATCATAGCATCACCCGGCTAAAAATGTATTTTTTGCAAATATTTTGCAAATTAATCAAGATTGTAACATATTAACATCATTGTAACCTAACTTTCAATTTTGCGACATAATCATATTAACCTCATAAGATTTCCACGAACATAAACAAAAATAAGTAAATCATTACAATCTCTCCATCTTCATTATAATAGAAGTATTTTAAAATAACACTACTCAATTGGTTTTCTAATCGTATAATTCTGCCATATTATTGTCTGCTAATTGAATGAGTTCTATCTTTAACAATCCGCTACTAATAGCAGGAGCAAATTCATCAAACAATCTCATTTCATAATCATTTTTTTTATTATTACCCTCATCTGGAATTTCCACTAAAACTAACATTAAAGATACATTTGCCTTTTTAGCTAATTTATAGTGGTACAACTTCGAAAGCATCATATATAAGCGATCCCTAAACATAAATGCTGAAAGTCTTATTAATTTTATTTCTATAAATATTTCATAATTATCTTTTTCTACATATGCATCAAAAATTGGGTTAATACCACTTATGGGATCTGTATCTTCTTTTGATGAAATAACTTGAGCTTCTTTAATGAGGGTATGACTCTGTAACCTTTTGTTCTCTATAAGCATATCAAGTACAAATTTTTCTAGCTTACGCGTATTTACCCTTTTTCTATTTGCTAATTGCGGACGTTCATTTATTTCTTGTTCAGCAACAACCTTAGCTACATTGTCTTCTTCATTCTTTACTTTATCTACTTCACCTCTATTTGCTTGTGTTACTCGATAATCGTTTATATTTGTAATTTGTTTTTGAGAAAGATTACTATTAATCGCAAAATTGTTAATCACTAGGTTTAAAAGCTTGTCATTATTTTCTCTCAACTCTTTGATTCTTTCATTTCGCTCAGAAACGCCTTTCTTTAATGATAGAAATTGCCCAAGTGAAAAACTGTCAAAAATTTCACTCAAAAAAAGAATTATTAACAAAATAATAAGGATTATCAAATTATTAGAAATATCCCCTTTAGGCGCAAAGAAATAAAACTTAGATACAACTAATAATATAATAATGAATCCTAACACAAGTATTAAGCTCCGCACAAACCAATTAGATTTGTTTTGATTATTTTCCATTATCGATAAATCTCCTTCTGTAATTCAAAATACTCTTTTTGCAATTGTGGTATCCCACCAAAATTTACCGCCACATCGCGGACAGTACACAATCCGCTGAGATTAATTAGTGTGCTGAGTTTATCATCAGCTAACTCGGTAAACCCATCGCTTTCATAACGATTGAGGATAAGGCGAATTAATTGTTGAGCGATTGGATTAGCATGATTTTTGACAAATTCGGACTGCTCGGCATTCTCGGCGCGTTGTTTGCGAGTTTTAATTTCCAGATTGAACGACAAATGCGCCAAAAGATCCATCAATAATTCCAAATAGTCTTTGGTTCAAAGCGGTCTGCCATCTTCACCAACATAGTAGGTTTCTATATTGATTAGTTTCTCAGCATAAGCAATGGCTTGCTGCAAACCATCCAGTGGATCTTTATCCTCGGATTTGGCTTCAACGATTCCAAGATTAACGTTTTTATAACTCAGCAAATAATCTACCAAGTAACGCTTGCCGCGTTTGTTGGCAGGTAATTTTCTGCCATCGGTAAAAAAATACTTAAATCCATGTTCGCGGGTAATATGAAATTCTGTCCAACCAGACTTTTTCAACTGGGGTGTAATTAATTTGGCTTTGGTGTCTGCTTCGCTGTAACTCATATCTCTCCCAATATAGGTTTTTTGCTAGGTTTT
>JAIETT010000152.1 GCA_019744945.1 Burkholderiales bacterium | reverse complement strand
TCCAACCCATCAATCGCAAGAGTTTTGACCACCACATGATTGCTCAAAAGCGGAATCAACGCGACAGAAACATCCGCAGAATGCAGCGCCACTAAATTTGGCGTTTTAAATCCATCAGGATTACTCAAACTAACATCACGCACGGTTACGCCAAGATTCGGATAAATTTTCCAGCTAATATCCCCAGTTAGGGTTAACTTGCGCCCCGTAGATTCATAAACGGCCTTTTCAATAAAAGGTTTAAAGCGATTGGGATTAACCAAGGTAACTAATAAAGTTACGCCAATCACCGCAAGTGCAATTAGACTAATTAGACTAATCAGTGCATATTTAAGAAATTTTTTCATAATTCCACTCCATAAAAGAACCTAAGCGGTGTTAAATTTTTCAATGTAAAAAATTGACAAAGTAGTAATTTACTCTGTCAATTGATAAATCGCATAATCAGACAATTAATGATTGAATTGGCAGTTCGCAACTCGAGAAAAGTCAATATACTTAGGCTTGTTTTTTACCTTAACATACTGGTCATTAATCAAATAAACATAATTTGAAGTTTGATTACAATTCGCCAACCTAAAATCAGGGGCGGCACTCTCACCATTATCATGAGGCGCAACATTTAAATACTGATATTGTGCGTATTTATTACCGCAAAAACCAAATAAACGATATTGACTCACTCTGCCACTGGCAGGAGCTTTAATTGCCGAATCTGCAGCTAACGCTAATAAACCAAATTTATCAATTACAATTGGGTTAATACTTTTGTCCGTGCTAATCATCACCACAAAATTATTGCTTTCTTCTTCAAAGGGTAAAAACATAATATTCGATTCAATTTTACACATGCTTCGTGCTGGCAGAGTCACTTTATTCGCACTTTCCGCAAAATTTTTAATCTGGACTGTCGTCTCTTGATTGGTTGAGTTCTGTAAATATAAATTGTTCATCGTAACTGCCATGCCTGTTGCATGCGCAAAAATTGGCACTACGCATAAGTAGAGTAATTGGAAATATTTCATTTCATCATCCTTGGTTGTTTAATGCTCTATAATAACAGTTTAAACTCCAAAATGCAAGCCGCACACAGTGTATGATACAATTAAGTCTCCCTTTTATTTGCAGATAGAAAGCTGATTATGTTTGAATTTATCAACAATGCCTTTAGCATTAAGACCATTCTCTACCATTTTAATTGGGGAAGCGGTTATGACCTTTCATATATCGAAGCGATTGGAACCATTTTTGGATTATTGTGTATTTGGTACGCGGGTCAAGAGAAACGCTTTAATTTTTATTTTGGCTTAATTAATGTTACCCTATTTGCTATAATTTTCTATCAAATTCAACTCTATGCTAATTTATTGCTGCAAATATTTTTCTGGGTAATGAATGTCTATGGCTTATATGCTTGGGGGCGCTCAAATAGTGCGGCGGAAAGCCTGAAAATTCGCTGGTTAACTTCACCGCAGTTAGTGCTAACCATAATCGGATCGCTGCTTGCCATTGCACTATTAGCCATCTATATTAATCCATTTTTCAATGGTCTAACCATCATCGCCGTCAAATTAATGCAATTAGTCGCACCCAATCTAACTCTGCCAACTTTGCAAGCCGATCCTGATCCACTAATGGATGCCGCGGTTACAGTGTTATCAATTGTGGCTATGGTACAAATGACGCGTAAATTAGTCGAAAACTGGCTCCTGTGGGTCGTAATTAATTTAATTAGTATCGTACTTTACGCCAAACAAGGGGTTTATTTCATGGCACTAGAATACATCATTTTAACTTTTATCGCATTAAACGGCAGCTTGGTATGGATTAAAGCCGCCCGCCAAAAATAATTTTGAAAGATCAACCAATGAAACAACCACATATTAATTGTGACACTCAAGACGTGCAAGATTTAGTCATTGTCTGTGGCGATCCAGCACGTGTCCTGCGGATTGCCGCTCTGGGTACTAATCCACGACATATTTCAACCAATCGCGAATTTACCGTTTATGAAACCACCTATAATCATCATTTGATTACCATTTGTTCAACTGGAATTGGTGGCGTATCGGCATTGATCGCCTTAGAAGAATTAATTCACTGCGGCGCAAAATCAATTATCCGCGTAGGTAGCGCTGGTGTACTCCAAACTGAGCTTAAATTAGGTGACATTATTGTTGTTGAGGGTGCGGTGCGGCATGATGGTGCATCGGCTGCCTATATTGAGCCAGCTTATCCCGCAATTGCTGATTTTAGTCTCAGTGCAAAACTTAGCCAATATTTAGCCAATCAACAAACTCGGTTTGCCAGTGGTTTAATTCGCTCACATGACTCATTTTATACTGATCAAGAAGCACATATTTGTGCACATTGGTCGAAACTTGGACTCCTTGGTGCCGATATGGAAACCAGCGCCTTGTTAACTTTGGGGCGCTTACGTGGAATAAAAGTTGCGGCAGTTTTATGCACCGTCGTTGAATATCAAGCGGATTTAGAGGCCTCCATTGCCGAATATAAAGATAGTGATCAACTATTACTGCAAAGTGAAACTAACGCTTCTTCTGCCGCTTTAGCTGCGCTTACAATGAGTTAAGTATGAAAACATCTGAATTATGCTGATTAACAATTCACCAGTTAGCCAATTTCAATTCAATCAACGCACGATTTATGTTAAACGTGATGATCTGCTTGATCCCAATTTCAGCGGTAATAAAGCGCGCAAATTAGCCTATTTTTTAACCCAACCCAGCGCTGACATCGATACCTTAATTAGCTATGGTGGCAATCAATCTAATTTAATGTATTCACTCTCCTGCCTCGCTAAATTAAAAAACTGGCAATTTATTTATTATACCAATCAGATTTCCAGCCAAGCCCAACTAAATTCAGCAGGGAATTTAGCCGCCAGCCTAGCTAATGGCATGCAAATTATAGCGACTAAAACTAAGTTAAATTTACTTGCGCAAGACTT
>JAIETT010000241.1 GCA_019744945.1 Burkholderiales bacterium | reverse complement strand
CCCATTAATAAAATTCCGTTAGCGGTAATTTGCTCGCGTTCATCCATGCAGTCTTTAAGCACCAAGCGCGGCACAATAATAATCACAGCACAACCAAATGCTTGTACCACCCGCAACAAAATAATTAGCTCAATTGAGGGTAATAGCGCGATTAAAAATGCTGCCACACTGAAGCAGAATACCCCCAGCAATAAACAGCGCCGCCGACCATAGCGACTACTAATTTCACCGACAAATAACACCGCAAAAGCCACACCAAGACTGTAACTCGACAAAGTTAAGTTAATCACACTTGGTGAAGAGTGAAAATCCAATACCATTCGCGGCAATGATGCAATATAAATATCGGTTGCGGAGACCCCAACGAAAAACATCATAGTCATCAACAACATAATCTGAAATTTTTGCTGCTTAGTCATAATTAAATTGCTCACGTCGCCCTCGCTTTAAAACTAAATATCATCCTATTTTTTCCCCCAACTGATATTCTCTAATGATTTACCACGAGTTTCAGGAATGAATAAACTAATTAAAAGGTAACAACCGACAAAACCAGCCATGATTAAGAATAAATGTGCATAACCAAGACTCGCACTCAAGCTACCAAACCACGAAACAAATAACGTTCCCACTAAAGCACCGATGGTAAACGCAATCGAAATTGCAACGCCACGAATATTAGTTGGCAATAACTCAGTTGAAATAACTAAAATTAACGCACCAGGTCCAAAGGCAAAAAAGCCTACCACCAACACAATACCAGCTAAGGTAATATACCCAATTAATTCACCAGCTGGTAACAATGCATGCGCCGCATAGAGCATCAATAGGCTCAATAATAAGCCACTCGTACCAATGATGAGAATTTTCTTGCGCCCAATTTTCTCTACCAAAAATAGCGTGGCGGTCATCGCAGCAAAATTAACCAAACTAATACTAATATTACCTAGAACGCCTACAATTTCTGAAGATAAACCCGAATCTTTTAAAATTTGAATACTATTTTGTACAAAGACACTAATTCCAGTTAATTGATTTAAACTCACCGCTGCTAAAATAATCAAAAATGGAAGTAAATTTTTACGCTTCCATAATTCACTAACTCGTGCGCTATTACCTTGCTGTGCTACACTAATTTCACTTAATATCAATTCTGCAGAAGCTGGATTATTCGCAGTTAAAACCCTGCGCGCCTCGTCCACTCGAGATTTAGCCATCAACCAGCGCGGGGATTCAGGTAAATTTCGCAAAATTAGCATAATCCAAATTGGAATCAATAATGCAACAGCAAATGCCCACGAATAGTAGTCCACGCTAATAACAAGCCAAATTAAACTCGCAACTAGTGCACCACCAGTGTTTGCCATCTTAAATGCGGTAATAATTTGCCCACGCCAACGCGTTTCTGAAACTTCAACCAAATATAACGGCATCACAATTTCACACATACCATAGGCAATGCCCTGAATAAAGCGCGCAGCATACAGGTGATAATAACTTTTAGCGAAGATAAAATACAGCGTTCCTAAAATAAAAATCACCATCGTAACAAAAATAACTTTCTTGCGCCCCAAATAATCACTCAGGCTCCCAGTATAAATACTCGAGATAAAACAGCCTAATAACAAAGCACCAGCCAATAACGACACTTGCTCTTTAAGCATATAACTATGCTTCACCAAATTAGGTAAAATTAATGCAATTACGCCTAAAACATAACCGCAAATAATCCCACTTAGAATCGTTAGCGTAATAATCCGTTGTTTATAATTATTTTCCGGCATATAGAGCTCCAAGGATACATTTTTGACTAGCTCCAGTTACCGTTTCATAATTTGCAGGTAATTTTTCAACTCGACGTTTGGCAAACCACGCAAACGCAATCGCTTCCATTTGATCCACATCAATACCAAGCTCTTGGGTGGTGCGAACTTTAATTTGGCTGTTTGCCGCAATTCGCTCAAGTAAAAACTGATTATATGCACCACCGCCACACGCATAAATGGCTTCAACTTGGGCTGGATTAATTACCGTTTTAATCGCATCGGAGACCGTAATTGCGGTTAATTCAAGCAAACTCCGTAAAACATCGCCAGCTGCCGCCTGCGCCAAATTTAAGGCTTGTAAATGTTGTTGAACCCAAGCTAAATGATAAATCTCTTTGCCTGTGCTCTTAGGTGACACCAAACTAAAGTATGGATCTTGCAACATCCGCGCTAATAATTCTGGAATAATCTGCCCATTGCGTGCTAGAGCGCCATTTTCATCATATTTCAGTTGATAACTATCTTGCATCCATAAATCAATTAAGCAATTTGCTGGACCAGTATCAAAACCAATTACTTGTTCACTACTTGGATCCAAAACGGTTATATTAGCAATTCCGCCCAAATTTAAAATAATTCGTGCCTGCGTTCCTTGTAAAAAATACTTATGAAACACGGGAGTAAGTGGCGCACCTTGTCCACCATACGCCATATCCATACGTCTAAAATCACAAACCACATCAATCCCAGTTAATTGTGCCAATTTATTCCCATCAACCAACTGTAATGAAAACGGATATTGATTATATGGATCATGATATACGGTTTGCCCATGACAACCAATTGCAGTGATTTCACTTGCATCGAGTTTTGCTACGGCTAATAATTTAGCCACCGCAGCGGCATAATTAATTGCCAAGCGCACTTCAAGTTCACCTAGTTCACGTAAATGCAGCGTAAACTCGCGCAGTAATTTTTGCAAATCCGTCTGCAATTGCGGTTCAAATGGCAATGAGCACTTGGCAATTAACTGCACTTGATTATCTGCACTAAATTCACAAATTACCGCATCGATTCCATCTAGACTCGTGCCTGACATTATTCCAATGTATTTCATTGATATCCCTAAAACCTTAAACTAACAGTGTTAATAAAAAGAGCTGACTCATTCAAGTCAACTCCTTTAATCATTTCTTCCAAATATCGCGTAATCCGACGGTTTTATTAAACACCAAC
>JAIETT010000039.1 GCA_019744945.1 Burkholderiales bacterium | reverse complement strand
ATAATTTAACAAGAACTAATTAATGAACTTTTTTATTCAATTAGCAAACCTTAGACATTACTAAAATTAAATCTCAACTGCAAAGTTATAAGTTGTTGCTATTGTGCAACAAAGCTTAGAATTTGTATCAACTATAGACAGCTACTATTGAATTTAGAGTGAGATTGCCTTACGTGATATTTGATTTAAGATATTGATATTTTTAGGTTTTATATGTTGGTGGTTAGTTTAATACTATCCATTTGGGTAGTATCGTAGATGTGTGATAACGATGTATAATCACAATCTTTATTGGCTAATTGTTGTTATATTTGTGAGTGTTATGAGGCTATTTAATGACTGATTGTGATTTTTTGGCGGCGTATGTAGATAGCTTTGGTATGCAGTTTCAGAATGATATTGCCGCGCTTAAGGATTTGGAATCAAGTTATCTAGTTTCTACGCGAAAATTTGCTCAATTATTGGGATTTAAAAATGCTGCAGATTTAATTGGATTATCCGATGGTGATGCACCGTCGCCAACCGCTAAGTATGCAGAGGTTTATTATCAGCAAGATAGAACCGTTGAGCAAACGCGCTCAGCATTAATTTGTTTAGATAATCACAATTATTACTACGGGTTTGATTCGTATATATTTACAAAAACAGCTGTAATTAATCCTAAAACTGAAAATGTTTTAGGAACTCGACTTATTGCGAGTAAACCACTTTTACTTTCACCAATTCATATTGCACTGGAAATGCAAGGTTTATCCGCGAGTTATAATGAAATGATCTCGCTGGGGAAAACTAAATTTAACAACGTTAAACTTACCAATCGGCAGCATTTAGTTTTGTTTTTAACTATTAATGGCTATTCGCAAGGTGAGATTGTTAAATTTTTCAAACTAATTCAAGATAATATTTCAGAAGCAGTTGTAAAGGATACTTTAAGAGTTTTAAAAGTTAAATTTGGTGCAACGAGTAAAGCTGGATTAATAATGAAAGTACTTAAAAGTGGACGACATACACATATTCCTGCACAATTAGCTTGCCAAGGATCGTTTGTTTTGCTTAATCATGAGTTTAAAATACAACAATAACTCATTTAGTTCAATTAAGTTAGTGGTAATTGCATTACAGAATTTTGGTGATTATAAGTTTGTTCAATTATAAATTATTTTGAAAGGGAACACTATGAATAAAACATTAAGACTTAGTTTGTTAACTACCATGCTGAGTGGAGTGGCAATAATTAGTTATGCTGATAATATGCCATTAGCCGAAGAGCCGACAATTACACCGATGAATTTAGTTGGTAATACAACTTCTGAGCCAGAAAATCAAGCGGAAAGCGCGCCAGCAAAACTTCAAATCGAATCGCAAGATTTTGCTAGTGCTTGGGGTGTTTCTGGACAAGTTGGTACATTAGGTCTGGGTTTTAACGTTGCACATGCGCTTTATTCAGATTATTTAAATGTGCGTTTTCAGGCCAATTTTGCAGAGTACTCAACGAACTTAAATGCTAATGGTGTGAGCAACAACGCTAACGTAGATTTTAACACGTATGGTTTATTGTTGGATTATATGCCGTGGGGCGGTGTATTCCGTTTTACTGGTGGTCTGTATTATGATAATCGGAGCTTATCTATAACTGGTAATAATGTTGATATTGGTGGTGGGATAACTGGTAGTGGTACGGCAGGGGTTAGTTTTGCGCCAATTGCACCATATTTTGGTATTGGAGTTGGTTCTCAGGCGGCATCTAGTTTGGATAAAAAAGGCTTCTTATTTGCTTTTGATGCCGGGGTGTTATTTCAAGATCCAACTGCATACTCAAATTTAACTTGCTCAAGTAGTATGGCTGGTGCTTGTGCTAGTTTTGACCAACAAAATAGTCAATGGGTTTCGGATGCTCAATCTGCAATTAATAGCTATGGTAGATTTTGGCCTGTATTATCACTTAGTATGGGTTATCGCTTCTAATTTATTGAAGTGCTGAAAGTTAATTTATTTGGCACTTAAATCATCTATTTAAATTCAATTCATGAGGGAAATATGTTTTTAGTTAATAAGAAAACTAGCTTAACGTTGCTAATGTCAACTCTTTCAATTCATGCGATGGCAAGCAATTATCAAGATCAAGAGTCTTTGCCTGTTAATAGTACAGTCATTAATTATAAATTTCCAGTTAAAGACTATGCTGGACAACCAATTGATCATGTGACGATTATGGCAAGCATTGCACAAGCCATGTTAGCCAACACTAATTACGTGACACTTGCTAAAAAAGGCCCATGTTCGTCATGGTCATCAGAAGCTAAATGTGCTTTACGTACTGGAACCTATATTACAATCGGTAAAGATCAAATTATTGTTGACTTTCATAATGTTAAAAATGAGAGCGGGAAAATCACAAGTAGCTTAGCCGAAAATGATGTCTATAACAATGTGAGTTTTAATTTGCGGCCAACCTTTAGCACGCAAGAGTCTTATACCTTAGTAAAATTAATGATTCCAAATCAAGCGGATATTAATGCTTCAAATATGTCGATTATACGCTATGATAAATTGGCGCCAGCGTTAGACTTATATAACCATATTGTTTCAGCAGTGCAGCCCAATAAAGTTAGCCTTAGCCGCTATGAAATTGTCGATGGTGAGGTGAATAATAAATTTACCCCAGCGGCGATTTATGGTAATTTTGATCGTATCTTAGGTAAGTATAATTGGAACAAAGGTATAAAATGTGATACTACGCAAATTATAGTTCAAAATGCACTGGCGGCAAAAGAAATTACTACTACTGACCTTCAGAAATGCAAAGCCGATCAGAGTTATGCGAAACCCGATGAACAGCAACAAGCGGTTAATGATTATGTGACTAAATTTGGGATTCCAGAAGAGAATGTTGCGAGTAGCTATAAATATAAATTAAATTCGAGTACAGTGATTCCTGTCAATATAGTTGTCTATCCATATCGAGATCAATCTAAAGCAGTTTACAAGGCAATTATTCCATATCAAATAACTAGTGATGGAAAAATGCATATCGAGTCAGC
>JAIETT010000317.1 GCA_019744945.1 Burkholderiales bacterium | reverse complement strand
GCAATCGTTAATTTAAGCGTCTCAACAAAAATATTCTTCTGCCTAGTCACTACACTGATATTGTGTGATTAGGTGCGAAAACATCAAATAAATTCAACCAATTATTATGTAACTTATGTAAAACTTCTGACGATTTAGGCGTTTGAAGTTTTATGCTACCCAATGAAACTGCATCATTTTTCTTGTAAACATCATGAGCCATTTCACTTTTATGATCTTTTTGGGTTTCTGTATTTAATATGTAATCCCATGACATAATAGCGCCTTTTTTAAAATTTGACTGATTAAGTGGTGTTATTTTGAGTAATTAATCCGATTGCGGATATGAGATTTACTCTGCTAGACGATATTATGAACTAGATATATTTATTTGACAATAAGTAAAAATGCTCATTGTTAAATTTATTGATCGCGATTAAAATGCTGTTATGGTATAAAATTTAGACGACATAATTGACTAACTAAATTTTAGCTATCGATCATTATTTACATATATGTTAGATTTTTATTAAAAAGAGGTTGCTATGAGAAAAGTTTTATTAGCCATGTTAATGAATTCAGGAATTAGTTTGTGTTTAGCTAATGGAATGGGGTTCTTTGGCTCACCTGGTGGGTTATTATTAAATCCAGATAATACTTATGCATTTACACTAAGTTCAAACATTGGATCAGTCGTTAGTTGTCGTGTACAAGATGGAGCAATGAGTAATTGTAAGGATCAGGTGCTGGACAACGTAAAAATAAGTTGGCCAGAACGTATTGTAATGAATACTTCAGGCGATCACATTTTTATTACCAATCAAAGTGCAAATATAGCGCAATGTTCGGTTTCTGGTAATCAACTGATTAATTGTAGTCAAGCAAATTATGCCGCCGATGCGATAGGCATTCATGGTAATCAGGCTTATTTATTTACCACTAAGGATAAAAATTCAAGTGTAATGAATTGCTCTTTAAATGCTGGAGAGATTAGTAACTGTGTAGAAAATACCAGCTTGCGCGGAAAATTTACATTTGCGAGTGTAATTACGATAAATCCTGCTGGAACATGGGCATATATCAGTAATACGGATGATACTGTTTATAGTTGCAAAATTACTAACCAGCAAATCAGCAATGACTGTGTTAGTAATAAATTAGATAATGTTACGCAGATTAACGGAATTACACTAAGTAGTAATGCAGACTATGTTTTTCTTGGTAATATGATGAATAGTGGTTCTGCAAAGGTAAATAATGGTAGTGTTCAACGTTGTAAATTAAATAGTGATGGAACATTCACCGAATGTGGCGACTCTGGGGCAACTCATTCAGCAACAACGAGTTATTTCTTTCCTGAGTATATTGCAATAAGTAATGATGGTCGCTATGCGTTTATAAATAATGCAGCTGACTCACAGAATTTAACACGCTGTGATATAAGTAACAATACCTTCCAGAATTGTAACAATGCAATTTCAACCTCAACGATTAATCGTAAAGCCAACGGCAATATGCAGAAAGGTAATACCAATAAGGGTAACCAATCTAGCGCATTAAATATTTCTCAAACTGGAATTTTCCCGTGGAGTATGTAATTAAAGCTTGAGAGACAAATAATCTGTCTTGCGTAGATTACTGGCAATTAGAGTATTGTTTAATTAGATTGTTAGTAATTATTTTAGTGAAGTTAGGAACACATATTTAAGGGGGCGTAATATCATATCTGTTGTCAATGCGTAAGTTTTATTCTATTTTAAAATTAGTAAAAATATGAGTATAGAAAAATAAAATCACTTATGTAAATTCGTTTATGATTCAAGTCAGCGGAATTTAAATCTTTACCAAGAACTCTTCTTTATACCATTTAACATTGGCATTAGTTTTTAATATATTGGTGTAGTTATATTACGCCACCGAACAGAACACTAGTTGTCGAATGTGAAATTAGGTAATTATTTTAATCAGTTAGAGGTTTTCATGATGAAGTGCTAAATTAGCGTTAATTACACATAATGTGGTGTATTTACCTATGGTAAAATCAAGGGCTATTTTAACTGGATTAAAATTATAAAAGCCTATGAAAAAAATCATCATTAACAGTTTGCTCTGGTTGTTGTCTCGGTTGCCGTTGAGCGCAATTCGCTGGCTTGGTGCCAATATTGGTCTAATTTCGCTGCGTTTCTCGAATAAATCTGCCAAACGTTTACCACATAATTTGCTGATTACGGGTTTAGCGACGCCTGAAACCGTTGAGCAAATGACTCGTGATACCGCAAAAGCGCTTGGGATGACATTGGTCGAGGCGGCATTAATTGCTTGGCGTAAAGATCGTAAATTAATCGATAAATTGTCGAGTGTTGATGAGAGTTTTTATGCGGTAAAACGCCTGTTAGAAGCCGGGCAGAACGTGGTTTTTTTGACGCCACATATTGGTAATTTTGAAGTTGCGGTCAAATATTTTGCATATCATCTACCGATGGATATTCAAATTCTATATAAACCCTCCAAAGATCCAGTAATCGAAGAAATTATGCTAGCAGGACGAACCGAAACCAATATTACCCCAGTACCGACTACGCGTAAAGGTGTTCTAAGTTTAATTAAGCATCTTAAAAATGGTGGTTGTTTAGGTATTTTACCCGATAATGTAGCATCGGGCGGTGATGGTGAATGGGTGAAATTTTTTGGACAAGATGTCTATGCGACGTCATTAGCGGCTAAAATTTGCCAAATGCCAAATACGCATGCGGTAATTGTACAAAGCTTACGCACTAAAACTGGCTTTAGTTCTAAGTGTATTCCATTTAAACCGAGTAATAATGAAACGCATGATATTATGCAAGAGTTATATAGTGCAATTGAGAGCTTAGTGCGTGAGGCTCCCGAACAATATTATTGGTCGTATGATCGTTTTCGTCATCCAGAGAAGGCAAAGCCAAAACCAGACGCCTAGCATCAGCTAGTTTTAAACCTGTGATTCGTTAGTTACTAGCATCAACTACCTTCTTTCACTCATTTGTAAAAGGTAATCAATGCTCAATAAATTTCTAATCAGTCTTGGAATTTGGGTTTTACGTTTAATTAGTTTATTGCCAAT
>JAIETT010000250.1 GCA_019744945.1 Burkholderiales bacterium | reverse complement strand
CATGGCGTGGCAAAATTAGCTTTAAGTTTGGATGTGCCAGTCGTGCCATTTGCACATAATGCGGGTTATTTCTTACCCCGCAATAGTATTTGGTTGTATCCTGGTTGTGTGTCGGTGGTGGTTGGTGCGCCAATTTATCCCGATAACAAAGAAATCGCACCCTTTACCAAAAAAATTGAAAGCTGGATTCATCATGAATTAGATGAAATGGGATCATAGATGCCGCGCTTTTATGTTAATTTGCCGTTAGAGCAAGCATGTGAGATTAGTTTGCCGGAAGATGTAGTCCGGCATATTAGCGTTTTACGCCTGCGCTTGACGGATAAAATTAGCCTATTTAATGGCGATGGTTATGATTATGTTGCGGAATTTAGCCAATTTGAACGGCGTAAAATTAGTGTAAAAATTATTGTGGCAAATCTAGTGCAGAATGAGTCGACATTAAATTTAACTTTGCTGATGAGCATTATTGCTAGTGATAAATTTGATTGGGTCGTGCAAAAGGCGGTTGAATTGGGTGTGACGCGTTTGATTCCAGTCTATGCACAGAACACCCAGCGCTTTAAAGCCGATAAATTAGCCTCACGTATGGAACATTGGCGTAAAATTATTCTGGCATCCAGTGAGCAATCGGGGCGAGCACGCTTATTAGAGCTGCTTGAACCTTTGGAACTAGCCAGTGCTGTAGCCAATAGTACCGCTGCGGCAAAATTTATTTTATCACCACATCATGCGGGTAAGCTTAGCCTGCATGCTCACGAGAGTGTCGATTTATTGGTTGGTCCAGAGGGGGGCTTTAACCAAGCTGAGATTGAGCTTGCGCATCAAGCTGGTTTTAACTCATGGCAATTAGGTGGGCGAATTTTACGTGCGGAAACTGCAGCTTTAAGTGGCGTTAGTTTATTACAAGCGCATTTTGGGGACTTTGCATGAACGTAAGGTGCTGATTATTGCAAGGTGTCGTACGCTTGTTTCTGCGATGATTGGTAGTTAGTTATTATGTATTTTATATAACAGTGAGTTAACCTTATTAAAAGGCGCGTATCATGAAAAATTTAATTTTAAGTTCAATGATTGTTGCGTGTGGCATAAGCTTAGCGGCATGCAACTCTGGTGATTCTGGAAATGCACAGAATATGCCTGTTGGAGGAACTTTTACGGGTACATTTACCCCTGGGATTGGGAACTTAACTACTGGTGGTAGTATTAATACCTGTAATAAACTATCTGCAGTAACTGAAAGACTGACCTTTATGGTTAATGAGAGTGGTGGTCCGACTATTTTTCAGGATGGCGAGTTGTACCCTAACCAAAATATTATTTCTGGGACTTTTAACAATCCAGTTAACCAAAATAATCCTTGCTTAAGTGGGACAGTTACTTATTCAGGTTGTTCATATGCTAATAAGGGCAAAATAACTTATACCGCATGTAGTGTTTACCAATCTGGTTCGTCATATGTTTTTACGGCAATTTATTATCTATATACTTCCAGTAATCAATTTATTCAGCAAGGTACAGTGAATGCAACGATGTGATGATGTAGTGACGCCACGGCGTAATCCAATAAAATGGGCGAAAGATGCTTGGCATTTGGCGCGCCCATATTGGACCAGTGAAGAAAAGTGGCGTGCAATTGGCTTGGTAACAGGTGTAATTATCTTAAATCTATTAACCGTGTATATGTCAGTGTTATTCAATAAATGGAGTAACAGCATGTACGATTCGTTGCAAGAGTTTCATAAAGAGATATTTTATAAATTAATAATAAAATTTTGTTATATGGCGTTCTTTTATATTTTATTTCAAATTTTAGCTTTTTATTTGCGGAGCTTTCTAGAGATTCGTTGGCGACGGTGGATGACACGAGCGTATTTGGAAAATTGGTTAAAGGGGCATGCTTATTATAAAACGCGCTTTGTTGAAAATGCGGTCGATAATCCCGATCAGCGCATATCACAAGACATTGGTGGATTTATTAGCAGTACCCTTGGTTTTACCTTAGGCATTATTAGTAATGTAGTAAGTTTGTTTTCATTTATATTTATTTTATGGGGTTTATCGGGACCAATCTCATTTATGCTAGCAGGGCATCAAATTACAATTGGCGGTTATATGGTTTGGGCGGCTTTGCTGTATGCGATTGTTGGTACTTATATTACCTTTAAAATTGGACGTCCATTAGTTAAGTTGAATTTTAAGCAAGAAACGCTTGAGGCGGATTTTCGTTTTGGTCTAATGCGGGTGCGTGAGTACGGTGAAAATATTGCTTTTTATAGTGGTGAAGAGCAGGAGCGTCAAGGTTTGCTGTTACGTTTTAACGGGGTAGTAAATAATTTCTTTGCGATAGTCTATCGCCAAATGAAAATTAATATTTTTAATACTGGCTATAGTCAAATTGCGAATATTTTTCCTTTGCTAGTTGCCGCACCGCGCTATTTTGCCAAGGTAATTAAGCTGGGAGATTTGATGCAAATAGCCAGCGCATTTGGTCATGTGCAAGATTCTTTATCGTTCTTTATTGATAGCTATAGTAGTTTGGCAAGCTGGAGGGCGGTAATGGATCGCTTATATGGCTTTCAGAATGCAATTAGTCAAGCGCAAAATCTACCCGTATTAGCGAAGCAAGAGCCGCTTAATCAAGATTATTTACGCGTGCATAACTTGGCAATTAGCCTGCCTGATGCGTCGCAACCCTTACTTAGCGGTTTAAGTTTTAGTTTAAGTAGCGGACAGCGCTTATTAATTAAAGGTGCTTCTGGAACTGGTAAGACTACTTTGCTGCGCAGTTTGGCTGGATTATGGCCGTATGTTAAAGGTGAAGTCTTTCAAAATAAAACTAAGCGTGAATTATTTGTGGCTCAGCGTCCATATTTGCCGAGTGTTAGTTTACGCGCGACGGTTTGTTATCCTTTGCAGGAAAATTTACCTGATGATGCTCAGCTAGAGGTGATTTTGCGTGAGTGTGGAGTTGCTGCGTTAGCCCAACGTTTGGATGAAGTCGCTGAGTGGGGTAAAATTTTATCTTTGGGTGAGCAACAGCGGATTGCTTTTGCGCGAGTTCTAGTTAATCAACCCGATAT
>JAIETT010000090.1 GCA_019744945.1 Burkholderiales bacterium | reverse complement strand
GCGTTACTTGAGAAAGCTGGCGCATTGAATAATATTACTCCTGAAGAACAATTTTTAGTTACTGCCAATATCCGTTCACGGTTACGGATGGTTACTTTGTATGGAGTTGCTGGAGCAAATAAGTCATTAGTTTGTGGTACAGGCAATAAAATTGAAGATTATGGGGTCGGGTTTTTTACTAAATTTGGTGATGGCGGTGTCGATGTTTCGCCAATTGGCGATTTGGTTAAATCGGAAGTTTATGCTCTAGGGCGTGAACTGGGGGTTAATGAAGCAATTTTACAAGCTCGTCCAACGGATGGATTATGGAGTGATGGTCGTACCGATGAAGATCAGATTGGGGCGAGTTATGATGAATTAGAATGGGCGCTGGATTATTGTGAGCGTCACCAAATTAAATCAAATGAGGCGATTAAATCAATTGGGTCGCTGGACAAAGATTTATCTGCACGTGAACAGGTAGTTTTAAATATCTATTGGTCACGGCACATTGCCAATCAACATAAAATGAATCTGCCACCAATTGCTTATCTAAAATAATTTTATTCACTGATGCTAGGTGAGCTCGCTGTTTTAGTTCCTCATCTTGCTTAATACTCTTAATATATAACATGCTGCAGTGCGATTCAAGGTTGTAACGTGTTGTAAAATATCTCAGTTAGCTGCATGACAATAAATTTGAATTATAGCAATGGATTAAGAGTTACATTGGCTGCTTATTGGTGCAATATTTACTTAAAGTATTAGCCATTTATAAGGAATAGCTAGTTATATTTTATAATTATTTGAAATACTTTCAGGAGGTTCTTTATATTTGCTATAATTCAAAGATTTTATTAAATTGGATAAATTCTCGTGAGTTTTTCTAATGCCCACTAGATAATGTTTTTTATTAAAAAGGCAATCAAATGAACTTATATGCAAAAGCAAGTAACTACATAGTAGGAATTATTCTATTAATTGTAGTTGGGGTAATCAGTGGTTGTAATAATAATGGTAGTGGAAGTGGAAATAATTCACCGGTTAATCCAAGTGGTACATTATCATTCAATAAGTCTACGATTAGTGTCACCAAGGGTAGCACGCAAACGGTTATTTTAAGCTTCTCCAGCAATGAGTCAAATGCTAATATAAGTGTTGATGTTGCCTCTGCAGATAGTGGTGTTGCTGTAGTTAGTCCAAGTATTTGTGCTTTATCGAATAGCTCCACGTCTACCGCCAGCTGTAAAATCACCATTTCAGGGATTAGCAATAATTCAACAACTATTTCTGCAACTGCAACAGGGTATCAAACAGCCTCTGCTGGCGTAACTGTGAGCAGCACGTCAACTCCAGGGACATTAGCTTTTGCAGAAAGTATGACTTCAATTTATGTTTCGGAAAGTTCAATTGCCTACTTAAGCTTAGTTGGTAGCTCAGGAGTAGCCAGTGATCCCGTTACGTTAAGCTCCAGCAACCCAGCCATAAGCATTTCGCCGTCATCTTGTACTTTAACAACTACAAATAACTTATGTAGCATTACTCTTCGTGCAGCAGCGAACGTAACTGCGACCATCACCGCAACTTCGAGTTTAACTGGTGCTACTACGACTATGCAAGCGGTGGCTTCAACCACGCCAACCGTTGGAGTGCTTAATCTCTTACCTGCATCAGTTATCATTGCCGCACAATCAGGTAGTCAATCACCAACTGCGACAATTAGCTTGAGTAAATCTGCTGGTGTACATAATTTATGGGTTTCAGTTTCGAGTAATTCTAATCCAAGTGTTGCAAGTCCTGGCAATATAGTTCAAAATAATATTCCCGTTGGTAATTGCTGTTTATCGAGTAATATTGAATCTAATACCTGTAATTTTAACGCAGTTGGGCAAGGAGCTACTGGTACAACCAAGATTACGTGGACTGCTGTTGCAAATGGCGCTGGTAGTTGCCCAGCAATTAATGCTACACCAGAATCCTATAGCTCAGTGGCTTTAAATGTAACGGCATCAACCATTCAAGCGGTGGCAAGAACTTTTACCATCGTTAATAATTGTGCTGAAAGTGTTTATTTTGGAATTTCAGGTGGCGCGGTTGGCAATAGTGCAACTTCGCAAAGTGATTGTCCAGCTAATTCAACCTACGCAGCAGGCAAATCAACTTGTTTCTGGAATAATCCAACGCCAACTAATGGCTATGCCTTAGCTGCTAATGGTGGATCAACCGCTGTATCTATCAGCGCTAGTGATTATAGTGGTCAACAATGGAGTGGTGGTATCGCTGGGCGAACAGCTTGTACTGAGTCTGGCTTGTGTCAAACAGGTAGTTGCACTGGAGCTCCACATGGTGTGGGCGGTGTTACGGGATTAGCTTGTGCGATTACTCATGGTTTTGATATACCAAATTCGGCGGCAGAATTTACGCTCTTAAATAATGGTAATGATGCCTATGATATTACCTTAATTGGTGGTGTAATTGTTCCATTAAGTATGCAACCCACAAATAATACTATCACTCCGACTGGTAATCCTTATCAATGTGGTAATGCAGGTAGTGCTGCCGCGCAATATGGCTTTTTTAATGGAGCACAACAGGTTCTGAACGCTTCAAATTGGACACCAGTTCCAATTGCGTATACCAGTCCAAATACGAATGTTACTACACCTATTGAAGCATATAACTATGTCGCTGGAACTTCGCTGAGTAATCCAAGCTGCTCAACTGGCTCGGCGGGTAGCTACTCACCAAATAGTCAAATGTGTGGTGCAGGCTTAACTTGTGGTTATACTTATGACGCAATCTTTAACCCAGAACATAGTTATAAATATACCTGTGGAACTCGGCTAGGTTGGATCTCTGCGGCAACGATCTTTGCTGCCAATGAGCATAGTAGTAATGTTGCACCATTTGGCTTTAATGTCTTGAATGTAAACCCAAGCGGTTCAAATCCCAATGGTTATACAATTGGAGAATGGTCGCAATGTGTCCATCCACCATTTAATAGTTCTTATTTAGTCGGTACTCCAGATGCTCAAACTTGTGGTGGTACTAACTGGGATGGTATTGCAACGCCTGAATCTGGCTTTTTATCCTCAAATTTAACGTGGCAACAAGA
>JAIETT010000141.1 GCA_019744945.1 Burkholderiales bacterium | reverse complement strand
CAACTCGAATTTAATGCGGTAGATTTTGCTTATCAAGAGCGCGAGCAATTATTTAAACATCTGTCGTTTAAAATTGCCGCAGGTGAAAATATCGCCTTTGTGGGCAGTACTGGCTCGGGTAAATCTACGCTGGTTAAATTGCTATTGCGCTTTTATCAGAACCAAGCGGGAGAAATTTTATTGGATGGGCAACCAATTGATGAATTAAGCCTAAATTCGCTGCGTAGCCAAATCGGAGTGGTTAGCCAAGAAACGTTCTTGATCGATGGTAGCATCGCAGATAATATTCGCTATGGTAGCTTTACCGCGTCGCTGGATGAAGTTTTGCGCGTGGCTAAATTGGTTGAAGCCGATAACTTTATTCAGCAATTACCCGACGGTTATCAAACACTAGTTGGTGAACGTGGACAAAAACTCTCAGGCGGGCAGCGCCAACGCATCGCCTTAGCTCGGGCAATTCTTAAAAATCCCGCTATTTTAATTCTGGATGAAGCTACCTCAGCCTTAGATAATCATACCGAAGACATGATTCAACAAGCTATGCTTGAGGTGTCCAAAGGTCGCACAACCTTATCAATTGCGCATCGTTTATCGACGGTGGTTAATGCCGATCGGATTTATGTGCTCGAACACGGTGCAATTATTGAAGTTGGTAGTCATGCCGAATTATTGGCACAAAACGGTCAATATGCGTATTTATGGCGCTTGCAACTGCGCAATCCAGATGTGGTAGTTTAATTGTTGTTCAACGTTAACAAGATAATAGCGTGAATTAATGTATATAATGTATGAGTAGTAATTTTAGTAAAATAAAGTATTCCATATAATTGATCCTTTTTAGGGATATTTAAAGCGACACTACCTACTGTTGTTAAGAAGTTATAATTTTGGATTAAGTGGAAATGGAAAATGACATCGCATTATAATCGTTGAAGAAAATTAAACCATATTATTATATTTCGATGCTCATCGAAACCAAATAGAAATAAACTAGACTATAATAACATCTTTAATATAACAAATTGAGTAGTAATGCACTATATAACAGAGATATCTAAATTGCTTAGTGATAAATCCAGAGTAGTAATTTTAACGACCTTAATGGGTAATAAAGCTTTAACTTCTGGGGAATTAGCTATAATTGCCAACATTACACCACAAACGGTTAGTTCACATTTATCTAAATTGTTAAATGCAGGATTAGTTAATTGTGAAAGTGTTGGCAAACATAAATACTATTACCTTGCTTCAGATAATGTTGCTGATTTATTAGAAACGATGCTTCAATTTAAACCAAATTTACAGGTAAGTATTCCAAGTCATTTTAAAATTGACCCTCGTTTAAAGAGCGCCAGAACCTGTTATAAACATTTGGCTGGAAATTTAGGTGTTACTATTGCAAGTAATTTAATCAAAATTGGAGCATTAACATTTGATGGTAAATTTAATATAACGCCAGAAGGTTGCACATTATTTAGTTCGTTGGGCATAAATCTTAATGAAATTGCCATTCAGCGTAAAGTATTAATTAAACCTTGTTTAGACTGGACCGAAAGAAAATTTCATATTGGCGGTGTTTTAGGTAATGAATTATTCTCAATTTTATTAAAAAATGATTGGTTAAGAACTGGCTCCATACATAGAGCCGTTTACTTAACTGAATTAGGTAAGGAAAAATTATGCGAACTAAAACTAATTTAAGGAAAAGATATGAATAATAACTATAAAACATTTTCAATGATTAAATACCTTAGTAAGAATTTTTATACTATAGAAGAGCTTTCTTGCAAAGCAAATATATCTATTGAGAAAATTAAACATATGATTAACAGTCATTTAATACCAAATTACACATATAATGTTAGTTGCTCTATTTCTGAGTCATCTATTCTACTCGGCACTTTATCAGCAGAAGACAACAATATAGAATTTTATCATAAAGCTAATTTAAACTGGATTGAAAGAGCAAAAGTAGTTCTTATGGCTAATAACAATAATTATTCGGAGGCAAGTATTACACTTAAAGAGCAAATGAAGCAAAGGCTCTATTACTTATTTTTAGCTCATAAATCAATTTTTTTAGGTTTTCAAGATTTGTACGATGATAAACAAAACATTGTAACAAACAAATTTGAAGAGCAGTTTAATTTTATTTATCAAGGTTGGTGTAATGGAACTTATGGAATTTGCACTAAAAATCCTAGTGATGAATTACATATTTTTTATAAAGCGGTGTATCAAACTTTACTTAATTACTTAACTGAATTCAATACAAAGACAGAGTATTCACCCGAAGAAATGCAACAAGTAGTAAATGCGGCTAATCAGTACGATCATTATGTAAGTGAATTTACACCTTTATCTTTTGAAATTTCAAGTAGAAATAAATTTGTAAATAAGTATAATCATAAAAAAATCGTTAACTAAATATTAAACTTTGGGGTGGTTAGGTTATAGATTGTTAGCACTTTTGTAAATCAAAATTTCATCATATAATTTGTATTGCTTAATTATCATTATCCAAATTTTATTAAGTATTTTGATGAAAAAATTATTTTAAATAGTAGTAAATATTTAAAATAAGATTTACCTTCTAAAAGTATGATTGTTGAAATACAAGGATTAATATGAACACTATAAATCAACAAATAATTGAACCAATCCAGCTGCGTTATGACAACATTCCACTAGCGGTGTTTTTAGTCGGGACTAATGGAAGTGGCAAAAGTTCATTGCGTAATTATTTAAATCTGAGCGACATTCAGTCCAATATTGATCCTGATGTTTTGAATCGAGTTTATCGCGCAAAATATCCACAAACTTATCAAGTTGAAGCTGGTAAACGAGCGCTTAAAATGTATGATGATGCGCTAAAAAATGGCTTAAATATTTGTCTTGAAAGCACTTTAGCTGGTCGAGGTACAATGCAAAGAGTTATTGCCGCGAAACAAGCTGGATACTTTACGGTGGCTTATTATATTGGTTTAAATAGTGTTGAATTAAATTTGGAGCGCATCGCCATGCGTGTAGCTCGTGGTGGGCATGATATTCCTGAAAATACCGTGCGCCGTCGTTTTTATGAATCGGCGAATAATTTGGTCTTAGTCAATGATTATTTTGATGAAATTTACTTACTTGATAATAGTCATGCTCATTT
>JAIETT010000186.1 GCA_019744945.1 Burkholderiales bacterium | reverse complement strand
CGCAATTTAAAACTGCATTTATTTAATAAATCTAAACTACCCTCAGATAATTTACCCGATTTTTGTAAGGCTACCCGTAAACGTTTTTGCTCAGTCATCTGTGACTACTCCACTTTAAAATTTTAATTTTTATACTTACTTAAATATTATTGATTACTTTTAGCACTTGTTGCTGCAATTCAATATTTGCACAGGCTAAACATTGACCATTAAATTCGCGCGTCAATGGGTTACCCTGCCAATCGCTAATTACACCACCACTTGCCGTGATAATCGGTATCAATGCCGCCACATCGTAATACTGCAAATCAGCTTCCATAATTATGTCAATGTGCCCTGAAGCCAATAAACCAAAGGCATAGGCATCACCACCAAAAGCCGTCAAACGCACCTGTTGACGCACACGCTCAAAACACTCACGTTCATAATTGCTAGTAAACATGTATGGCGTGGTCGCATTTAAACGCACATCACTCAATTGTTTCACTGCGCTGGTAGCTAAATTTTGTCCATTCAATTGCGCCACATTACCAGCTAAAGCACTAAAGCGTTCATAACTAATCGCTTGATCAATCACACTCAAAAGTGGCACATCATTGTGCAATAATGCCACTAACGTGGTAAAAGTTGGTTTACCAGTAGAAAATGCCACCGTACCATCAATCGGATCTAACACCCAACAATATTCGGCACTCTCCGCACTATTTGCAAATTCTTCACCAATAATGCCATGCTCTGGATAATGCTGTTTAATCAGCTCGCGCAAACGCAATTCAATTTCACGATCAGCGATTGTCACAGGGGTTTTATTTTCTTTACTATCAATTAGCAAAGGTTGCCGAAAATACTTACGGCTAATTTTAGCCGCTTCATCTGCCAAAAAATTGGCAAATTCAAATAATGCGCTGGTTTTAACATTTAACACAACTTATTTCACCTATTAAATACTTGTAAAAACGCTAAATGCAGAAAATTGTCCATTTAGCAAGATGTCCATTATGGTATTAAAACATTTACTGGAACATTAGAACTCGTACCAAGAGCATGATTACCTAATTGGCCAGAATCATTATTACCCCAACAATAAAACTTATTTTGAGTATCAACGGCACAAGCTATACCCGTTAAATAAATATCGCCATAATTCGCAACACTAATATTTTTAAGTTGCGTAGTCGGTGAAATTGCACCAGATGTTGTATTAACAGCAACTGGATAAGCGCTATTTGTGGTACTATTATTACCTAATTCGCCGCTAGCGTTCAAACCCCAGCAATAAGCTTTAGAATCTGCAATTCCACAAGTAGAGCCAGATCCAGAAGCTATCATACTAAATTTCGCACCTGCAGGAATCTGACTCGGAGAAAGACCAAGCAAGACTCTAAGCGGAACATGTGAACTAGCTAATGCGGAACTATCTAAATTAACGCCTAACTGCCCCAACGAATTATTCCCCCAACAATATCCGCCGCCATCAACATCAACTGCGCAAGTACTAACTTCATTAGTTGGACAAGGTGTATTAGCTGATGCTGAAATTTGCTTAAGCACAGTTTGTGCTGTAATTTGACTACTACTATTACTTGGACTGACTGCCACAGCGGTTGGGAATAAATTATTAACGTAATCACCTGAACCACATTGTCCCTCACTATTCCAACCCCAACAAAATGCTTTTCCATGTTCATCCAAAGCACAAGTGTATAAACTCCCCACGGCAATATCTATCAACTTATCACCAACAGGAATTGCACTGCTACCACCTTTAATGATTTTAGTAGGATAATTAGAGTTAGTTGTTGTACCGTTACCGAATTGACCCTGCGTATTATCACCCCAACAATACCCCTCTCCATCAATATCAATCGCACAACTGTTATTGTTAGTTGTACCAATCTTGATTAATTTACTGTCCAATGGAATTGCACTACTCCCACCTTTGGCAACCTTTACTGGATAAGGATTACTTATGGTATTTAAACCATCACCAATGTTACCAGCCTCACCATCTCCCCAACAATAAGCATCACCAAAATCATCAACCGCACAACTTGCACCATCAGAGTTATATGCTGAACCAGTTGCAATAGAGACCAAATTAACATTTTCAGGAATAGCACTGTCGCCACCAACCGCAATCGCGACAGGGATACTTTCATTTAAAGTCGTTCCATTCCCCAACTCACCTCGAGAATTACTACCCCAACAATATGCCTTACCTAACTTAATTCCACAGGCATAAATTGCAGCTGTCGAGACAGAACTAACCCTATTTTCTAAAGTTTCAAAATTAAAATTCGTCGCTAATAACGCATTATTATTCAAATCAGTAATACCAGAGCTTAACTCAATATAATATGTGGTGCTAGCTTTCAAATCTGCCAACGGAGTAAAAACATATGTGTTTTCTCCAACTTGCGTAGGCTCTATAATAGCAACCGACTCTCCACCAAGCGTATCTTGATGCAATCTCACGTTAGTTGTGTTTACATTAAGAACGGACGCACTAAAATATAATTTAATTTCAGGATGTAATTCCACATTTGATTCACCATTACTCGGAGTTACAATACTCACCATCGGAGCAGTATAATCACCTGTAGTAAAGCTAAATTCAGCATTTACTACTACATTCGTTATTGTTTTAGCATTTGCTACAATGACGTAATACTTAGTATTATCATTTAATGGTGCTTCTGGACTAAAACTAAAAATTGTCTTATTTGGATTAGCAACAATAGCACTAATTGCGATACCAGAAGTTAATGCTTTTTTTGTCTGATTTTCGTTCGCAGATGTAGATAAAATTATGGTACTTGAATTAATTGTACTTGGATCCATTATACTTGAAAACTGTAACACAATCATCGGAGTTAATGAAACATTAACTGCACCATTGGCAACTCCTCCAGCATTTGAATCCATAACTACCGATGTAATAGGTGTTGTAGTGCAAGTAGTACAAGCACCATTACCACCACAAGAAGTCAATAACATCATTAAACAAAAATAACTAAGTAGGCATATAACATGGTTTTTCATTGTATCTTCCAAATTAAATTTAAACATCCACATATTGTATATTTACGGCGTAACGGTTTTATTGCGATGACGCTCGGCAATAACTTCGGCAATATCATCCAAATTCATGCCCTGTGCATGTAACAACACCAATGAATGATAAATTAAATCGGTCATTTCACC
>JAIETT010000222.1 GCA_019744945.1 Burkholderiales bacterium | reverse complement strand
TTTATATACTTATTTTTATGAATCATGACAATATATTAGCACACCTTAAAGTAAGCTTTGATTGTCTAGCCCCTAATTTTAATATTTCCATAATGTATTTTAGAGTTCAAATTGGCACTAATTATCCTCTATCAGCTCCGTAGCAAAACCCTTCGAAAAGTCTAATGTATTGGAACACTTCAGGCTAATTGCCTAAAAAAATCCTGAATCAATTCACTAAAAATAAATGGAGATAGCTCACTAATGGTAAAATAAGAATCTAAATGAATTTTATAACTTTTATTTTAAGGAAATAATTATGAATAAACGAATTATGCTAATCGCTGGAATGGCGCTAACTCTAATTGCGTGCGCGAATAATGGAAATGGTCCAAACAATAACTCGCTAACTACATATGGTAATCAACCAGACAGCCCAACAGTTAGCTCACGGGCGGCAAGTAGTGAAGAATTTCCACAAGAAAATCAACTTACCCCCCAAAATTAATTCAATTAGTTTGTGGTTAATTGTTTCATAATCTAAAAGTTTGGCTGGATTGTAATTCTTGTCTCGAAGGAGCAAATTAAGTTGTATAATACCCAGTATTTACAAGAAATTTGTCAAAAATGTTAGGTTATTAGGCTAAAATATCACGAAAAATGTAGCCAACTAGAAAGGTGGTTTATGTCAAAATTCAAATTAGGGATTTTGTTAAGTGTACTGAGTGTTGTCGCTTTTGCGGATAGTGGAACGTATGTTGGGGTTAGTGCTGGTTATGGCACAATTAATAGTTCAACCACCAATGGCTTTAGCTTCGTCGATGGCACAGGTAGTAAAAGCGGTGGAACAATGGCTGGTGGAATTTTTGCTGGTTATGATTTTAATCGTTATCTCGGTATTCAAGCTGACTATGATTATATTGCCAATGTAAATTATACAACCGGCAATAATCCGTCAACTGGAACCCAAGGTTCAATCAATGCCAGTCAACAAATTTTAGATTTAGGAATTGTTGGCCATTTACCATTTGGCTTATTTGCTAATGCTTTAAGCGGGTTGTCTATCTTTGGGAAATTAGCGGTTGGTTATACCACAACCAGTTTTGATGGTGGAACCGTGGTTTCCACTGGTTCTGCTGGGCAAAACTCAGTCTCAATTCCAAGCAACGCATCGAGTATGGTGCCTGTACTTGGTCTGGGTGCTGAATATGGTTGGAATACCGTTGGCTTGCGTGCCGAGTATGATTATATTGGTAATACCGCAGTCACCAACAATAACCAAACACTAATGAACACTAACAACGGATTAGTATTACTTTCAGTTTTTTACCATTTTTAAGAGTACTCTATGAAAAAAATTCTAATCATTGCTGACCCATTAGCTAATTTTAATATTGCGGGTGACTCAACTTATTTGCTGATGTTAACTGCCAAAGATATGGGATTTCAACTCAGTTATTGCGCGCCTGGCGAAATTTATGCGCGCGGAAATCAAGCCTTTGCCAATATTTGTGAATTAGAATTAGCTCATGATGTAAGTGAAATTTACTCGACTAAAGACTGGTTTCAAGTGGTTGAACGTTTAAATGCAGTTAATTTAACTCATTTTGATGCTATTTTAGTCCGCAATGATCCACCCTTTAATTTAGAATATTACTATTTAACTCAGATTCTTGAACTAGCCGAACGCTCAGGAGTTAAGGTTTTAAATAAACCAAGTGCTTTGCGCAATTTCAATGAAAAATTAACCATTTTAAATTTCCCTGAATTAATTACCCCAACCTTGGTAAGTAAAAATAAACAAGTTATCTTAGATTTTATTTTAGAACACGGTGTTTGTGTAGCTAAACCAATTGATATGATGGCTGGGCGTGGAGTATTTCGGATTGCCAATGATGATCCAAATCAAGGAGCAATTTTAGAATCATTAACCGATTATTTTACACAAACAATCATGGTACAAAAATTTATTCCTGAAGTAATTCACGGCGATAAACGAATTTTTATTATCGATGGTGAGATTGTTGATCACTGTTTGTACCGAATTCCGCAAAACGGACAAATTCGCGGTAATTTAGCCGTTGGCGGACGAGGTGAAGTTCATCCGTTGAACGCTGAAGACTATCGAATTGCTGAAGAAGTTGCCAACTGGCTGAAGCAAAATGGGATTTTAATTGCTGGAATTGATGTAATTGGAACCTGTTTAACCGAGGTTAATATTACTAGTCCAACCGCGATGCAACAAATTTATCAGCAGGCAGGGGTTAATGTTGCTGAATTAATTTTGCAAACAATTTAATTTTCCATCGGTGTAATGATGAAATTGATTCCTTATTTAAATTTTGCTGGTAATGCTCATGAAGCGCTGACAGTTTATAGCGAAGCGTTTGCAGGAAAAGTAGAAGAATTACACTTGTATAGTGAAAATCCTGAATTGGCAAAGCAACTTCCCGCCGATTGGCAAAATAAATTATGCATGCAACTTTTCGTTCGGCAGATTTTTGCTTTATGGCATCTGACGTGAGTGATGACCCAGCTTATGCATGTAGTATGCCACCGCGCAATCCTGCGGGTAGTACAGTTTCTTTGAGTTTAGATTTCACTTCCGTCGAAGAACAACAACGTGTGTTCGATCTTCTGGCGCGTGATGCTAAGGCTATTCCGATGCCACTCCAGGACACTTTTTGGGGTGCACGCTTTGGGATGTTAACTGATAAATTTGGAATTAAGTGGTTGTTTAATTACGATTACCCACAAAAATAATTTCATGAAATATACCTTTGACGCCGAGTTATGGATCTACCCCAATCTAACCACTAACGCCGCATGGCATTTCATTACTGTGCCAAATATTTTCTATGAAGAAATAAAACTCGCCAATTATTTATTTAAGAAAAGCTTTGGCTCAATCAAAGTCATCGCCACGATTAATAATTGCAGTTGGCAAACCTCGATTTTCCCAGACACCAAAACCAAGTGCTATCTATTACCAATTAAAAAATCTATTCGCGTGGCGAAGAATCTGTGTGCTGGTGCTAAATATAACCTAACTTTAGAGTTTATGCGCAGCAATCAACTAAATTAAACCATCTAAATGCAAAAATATAGCGTACGTACCCAAATAACTATTAGGATTAAACATGAACGAAACCCATACCAGTAGAGCTATTTTGACCGCTTTCATTGGTAATTTATCAATTGCATTGGCCAAATTAATTGGCTTTTTATTTACCGCTTCGTCCGCAATGCTATCCGAAGC
>JAIETT010000064.1 GCA_019744945.1 Burkholderiales bacterium | reverse complement strand
TCAGCATATGCCTATCGTGAAAAATTTGATTTATCGGATTTTGAAGATGGGATTGAAAATCCGCAAGGTGAAGAAATTTTACCTGTAGCTATCGTGGCTGAGGGTAAATTGGCGGGATCTAGTTTTTGGGTGTTGCAACAATGGCTGCATGATTTTGACTGGTTGAGTAGTAATGATTCAGTCTGTAAAGAAGCGTGTATCGGGCGAAGTATGGATGATTCGCGCCAACTGGATAATTTGCCAGATTCTGCGCATATTAAGAAAGCCGCTAAAGAAAATTTCACGCCTGAAGCGGATTTATTAAGAAAATCGATGCCTTGGTCTGATGATGATTTAAATGGTGGTTTGATGTTCTCATGTTTTAGCGTGTCATTTCGTTCGTTTAATTTGCAAATGGCAAGCATGCTTGGAATAAATGATGGTATTACTGACGGGGTATTTAATTTTTCTAAGATATTGAATACTAGTTATTTATGGTGCCCACCAATTGTTAATGGTCGGATTGACCTATCATTATTCAATGCAAAATAGTTTGTGACAGGTGAGAGCTTGAATTTTATAACTAAAGCGAAAAGATTTATAAATGTTAAATAGGTTAAGTATATGTTAATTAAAATTTGTGGAATTACCACACCAGAAATGGCACGTAAAGTTGCCGCGAGTGGCGCCGATTATATCGGTTTGCTGTTTACTAGTCATTCGCCACGCCAAATTAATTTAGATACGGCGAAACAAATTTGTACGGTGCTTAAAGATTATCCAACTCAAGTGGTCGGAGTGTTTTTTGATGAGACGCTTGAGCAAATTAAGGCGATTGATGCTAAGCTAAATTTAGATCTAATTCAATTACATGGCGATTTACCACGGGCTAGTGTGAATGAATTTGCCAATAAGCCAATAATTTATGTTGCCGATGGTAAAGCTTTACCGAGCTGTTTAAATCCAGCTAAGGATTTTGTACTCTATGAAAAAATTACTCCACCAACTCAAAGTGAATTTCGTTTCTTTATCGCGGGTGGTTTAGATCAGTCGAATGTGCTTGAGCGTATTGCGGCAACTACTCCCGATGGCGTAGATTTGTCCTCAGGCGTTGAAAGTAGTCGTGGCGTTAAAGATTTTGGCAAAATCCGTGATTTTTTAGCCTTGTTGCGTCCAACCTATTATGGTGCTTATGGCGGTATGTTTGTGCCAGAATTATTGATTGAACCGCTGCATGATTTAACCAAGGCTTACCATGAAATTGCGTTGGCCGATGAATTTCAACATGAGTATTTGGATTTGCTAAAGAATTTTGTTGGTCGTCCAACGGCACTTACCGAAGTGAAAAATTTTGCGGCAGCAATTGGCTTAAAACACGTGTATTTAAAACGCGAAGATTTAACCCATACTGGTGCGCATAAAATTAATAACGCTTTGGGTCAATGTTTATTAGCCAAAAAAATGGGTAAAACCCGCATTGTTGCTGAAACTGGAGCAGGTCAACATGGTGTGGCAACAGCGACGGCGTGCGCGATGCTGGGTTTAGAATGTGTGGTGTATATGGGGCAAGTTGATGTTGAGCGTCAAGCACCCAATGTTGCCAAAATGCGTTTACTTGGTGCTAAAGTTGTACCAGTTACCGATGGTAGTGCGACATTAAAAGATGCGGTCAATGAAGCCTTGCGTGATTGGGCAGCTAGCTATGAAGCAACCCATTATTGTTTAGGTACGGCATTAGGTCCATATCCATTCCCACAAATTTGTGCACGCTTCCAAGCGGTAATTGGGAATGAAGCTAAGGCTCAATTTGAACAACGTACGCAGCGTCAACCTGATTTGGTGATTGCTTGTGTCGGTGGTGGTTCAAATGCAATTGGTATTTTCCAAGCCTTCATTCCTGATGAAAAAGTTAAATTAGTTGGGGTTGAGGCTGGTGGTTATGGTCTTGGCGTTGGTGAAAATGCAGCACGTTTTCAATCGGGACGCTTGGGCGTGTTACATGGTAATCGCACCTATGTTTTGCAAACCTCAGATGGGCAAATTGCCGATACACATTCAATTTCAGCGGGTTTAGATTACGCTGCGGTGGGGCCTCAACATTCTGATTTATACTCAATTGGACGTGCTGAATATGATGTTGCCAGTGACCAAGAAGCCTTGGCTGCCTTTCAATTATTAACTCGCAGCGAGGGAATTATTCCAGCCTTGGAGTCATCGCATGCTTTGGGTTATTTAATGCGAATTGCCAAAGATTTACCAAAAGATATCTATGTTTTAGTTAATTTATCTGGACGTGGTGACAAAGATTTACCAGGTCTAATTGAACGGGGGTTAGTCAATGTCACGAATTAAACATGCTTTTGAGCAACAAGCCAAAGTTGCCTATTTAACTGCTGGTGATGGTGGAGTTAGTGCCAGTGTTGAATATTTTTTAGCCTTAGTTAAAGGCGGTGCCAATTTACTTGAAGTTGGAATTCCTTATTCTGATCCTGTTGCTGATGGTCCAGTTATTCAACAAGCCATGGAACGTGCACTTGAGGCAGGAATTACGGTTAAAGATAGTTTGGAGATCATTCGCCAAATTCGCGCGCAAAGTAGCGTTGCGATTATTGTCTTTACCTATTACAATCCAATTCAAGGTGATTTGGCTGGATTTTTAACGGCGGCTAAAACCGCTGGAGCGGATGGAATTTTGATTGTTGATTTACCTTTTGAAGAGGCTGCAACTTATCGGCATTTATGCCGTAGTCTTGAATTGTCACCAATTACGGTAATTGCGCCATCAACGCGTCCTGAACGGATGCGGGCTTTGTTAGCTGGTGTTACGGGTGGTTTTGTTTATTATGCTTGTCAAAAGGGCACAACTGGAACACGTGAAGGGTTACCGTTGGATTTAGCCAGTCAAATTGCTGAATTACGTCAAGCAACCGATTTACCAATTGCGGTTGGTTTTGGAGTAGCAAATGCAGCGATGGTGCAGGCAATTTTAAACTTGGCTGATGGTTGTGTGGTTGGTTCGTATTTAGTGCGTCAAATTGCCGCGCAAATTCCACCAGCAGAATTAACTAAATTAACTGCGGAGCTCTATCATGTTGCTTGAATTACATGCTAATACCAATTATCTCGATAAACAAATTTTAATTGAGCGCTTGGAAAATATGGGTTTTCGGGTGGTTGAGAGCGATGCGAATATTTTAGCTGTGATTGCTGGAGTGAACTCATTGGTCGCAACTGAGTTATTTAGTCAACTGCCGAATGTTGCTAAAGTGTTGCCATTAACTAGTAATTTTAAA
>JAIETT010000217.1 GCA_019744945.1 Burkholderiales bacterium | reverse complement strand
ACCGTACCAGGTTCAACCGCTTCGCTTAATTTACACATACAGCGTATCTTGCCATGCATTGATTCAACCCAAATCCAATCTTCATCAGCAATCCCTGCCGCCTCTGCCGTTTGTGCATTGATATATAAGTAATTATGCGCATGAATTTGCCGCAACCACGCATTTTGCGAATCCCATGAATGATACATTGCCATTGGGCGCTGAGTCACCGCATTAAGTGGGAATTTAGTTAAATCGCTCAAATTTTCTTCTAATGGACGATAATAAAAAGGTAGTGGATCAAAATAAGTCTTAATTCGATCACGCAATGCATCGGGTGGTTGGCGTCCCTCACGTTTACCTTCAGCAGCTAATTTAAAATGCTGTAAATCTTCGCAATAAATCGCCAAAGTCAATGGTTCAACCTGCGTCAAAAAGCCCATTTCAACTGCCCACTCTTGATAACCGCGATTGAAATTACGCATATATTGATGTTCTTTGGGCATAACATAATGATGGAAACAATTATTTGCCGCGTACATCTCCCATTGTTTGGGATTAGGTTCACCTTTCAAGCTCTTCGTACCATCTTTGCCACGCCATCCCGATAAAAAACCGACTCCTGAATCTGGCGCAGTTTCATAATTAATCACAAAGTCAGGATAATCCTTAAATTTACGCGTACCGTCATCATTAGTAAATTTAGGTAATTTTAAACGACTTGCCAATTCAACCACCACGTCTTGAAATGGCTTACAGCCATCTTTAACTGGCAAAATTGGCACGCGCACCGAATCAACAGGTCCATCATATTCCGAGATTGGACGATCTAACATCGACATCACATCATGACGTTCGAGATAAGTAGTATCGGGTAAAACTAAATCAGCAAATTGCACCGTTTCTGAGGAAAAAGCATCACAAACCACGATAAATGGAATTTTATACTCACCGTCCTCATCTTTATCCACCAGCATTTCACGGACTTTGCTGGTATTCATGCTCGAATTCCACGCTAAATTGGACATAAAAATAAACAAGGTATCAATCGGATAAGGATCGCCACGCCAAGCGTTGGTAATGACATTGTGCATTAAACCATGCACGGCTAACGGATATTCCCATGAAAAAGCCTTATCAATTCGCACCGGTGCACCATCATCAGTGACAAATAAATCCTCAGGCGTACACGGCCAACCTAATGGTGAACCTTTGAGTGGTGTATTTGGCTGAAAATCAGCGGTAGTTTTCGGTGGCTTAGGTAAATGCTTGATATTTTTTGGATATGGGGCTTTATGGCGAAAACCACCAGGAGAATCTATAGTTCCCAGTAAAATCATTAAAATTGATAATGCGCGAATGGTTTGAAAACCATTTGAGTGCGCCGCCAGACCACGCATTGAATGAAAAGCAATCGGTGCGCCCTTGACGCTTTTATGTTCATTACCCCAAACATCCGTCCAAGCTATCGGCAGCTCAATTTGACCAGATTTCACAATTTCCGCCATTTCAGCGGCTAATTGGACAATTTGTAGTGCAGCTATGCCAGTTTGAAGTTCCGCCCACTCTGGCGTACATTCGCTAACTCGTTCTGAGAGTAATTGAAAGGCGGGTTTAACACGACTACCATCGGCTAATTTATACTCACCAAATAACGCAGGCGTTACACCTTGAGTATGCGCATCAACTACACAATTATTCTGACTATCCCACCATTGCAGTTTAGCGTTAGCTGAAGACTCTAGATTACTCCTGACAAATAAACCATCTAATTCATCCTCGCGATCCAGATAAACCAATTGCGCCGCGTTACTATATTGCACCACCGATTGTAAATCAAAGCCTTCAATTTTAATTAATTGATGAATTAATGCCAATAATAAAGCTGCATCACTGGCGGGTTTAATCGCCAGCCACTCATCGGCAATCGCTGAATAGCCAGTGCGAATTGGATTAATTGAAATAAATTTACCGCCATTACGCTTAAATTTAGATAATTCTTTTTTAAGTGGGTTTGAATGGTGATCCTCGGCCGTGCCAATCATAACAAATAATTTAGCACGCTCCAAATCTGGTCCGCCAAACTCCCAAAATGATCCACCAATGCTATAAATCATACCTGCGGCCATATTTACCGAACAAAACCCACCATGCGCAGCATAATTCGGCGTACCAAATTGTTGCGCAAAAAGCCCGGTTAAGGCCTGCATTTGATCGCGCCCAGTAAATAAAGCTAATTTTTTTGGATCAGTTGCACGAATACTTGCCAAGCGTTCAGTTAAAATTTGAAACGCCTGCTCCCAACTAATCGCCTCAAAATCACCCTCACCACGCTTGGCACCTGCCTTACGTAACATCGGTTGACTTAGCCGTGCTGGTGAATATTGTTTCATGATCCCAGCCGAGCCCTTGGCACAAAGAATACCTTGATTTAAAGGATGATCAGGATTGCCTTGAATAAAACGGATTTGATCATTCTTTAAATGAACACGAATACCACAGCGACAAGCGCACATATAACAGGTGGTAGTTTTCACTTCAATTTTATCGTTAGAACTTGATGTAGAAGATGTTGCTGCCATAATTACTCTTTAAAACTAAAATTTCGTTAAAATTTTTCTAATCTATTTTAAACAAAGCCCCAAATTTAGCACGTTACAATTAACTAGATTAAATTTTGCGAACCAAGAAATTAACTGCTTAATAATGAAGACATTTAAAATTAATTTGAAATTGTAACAGATTTAAATATATTTGCCAATAGATAAATTTACTATTGGACATTTATTTATAATAAATCAGGCACAAACCAAATCAAACAACTTCACATCACCACGCGGTGCTAAATTTTAAGCCAATTGCTTGTTGAGTGCTAGTTAAGGAAGAAATATTAAAACCACCTTGATCATACGGCGCTTTGGCAACTGAATCAGGATTATTCGCCGAAGTAATATATTGCCAATACGGAATTAAGCTACTGGATTGGGAAACTTTAAAATTAAAACCAATTTCTGCAATGGTGATTACTTGATCAACAGTAGAATATAAATTTGTGTTAGGCGTTGGTCCACTATCAAAATTACCAGTTAATTGCAATTGTTGTAATCCAGCTGAAAAATTAAAATACGGTGTAAAACCTTTAATAACCTTAAACGCAAATTTTGCACCCAACATTTCGGTTACGGTTGAAGAATTAATAAAATTACCATTACTATCTTCATAGACAACACTCATATTCTTCAAATAATTAAGCCGTACATAGGGTGTAATATCCACTAATTCATTCGGATGAAAGTTATATCCCAAAAATCCAGCAAATCCATAACCCAT
>JAIETT010000185.1 GCA_019744945.1 Burkholderiales bacterium | reverse complement strand
TAACTCCATCATGACACCTTTTAAAGCGCCCATCGCAGCATCAATTTCTAATAACTGCAGAATAACGGGTTGATCCTTGCCTAACATGTCGCCACTGGCGATACGAAATAATAAACTATAACTGATTTGACCTGCTGCGCCGGTAACCGTAACTCGAACTGGTGATTTTGAAATCATGAAATAACTCCTAAAGTTTTTGATTAGCATGATTATAGGTGATTAATCGAAAATGTACAATAGATAATATCTCTATTGTACTATTTTTTGAGAATATGTTCTCCCTGATTAAGGTGGCAATAAACTTTACTTCTCAATTAAGCAATAACTCACGCTTAAATTTTGTCATGCCACAAAAGTAGAGCGAGTCTTAAACTCAAGACTCGCTCTACTTAGGGGGATGAAAAACTAACGTATCTTTGAAATGGCACAAGTTTTAAAGGCTGGATTTATCATTAAATTGTATTCGTGTCCAGCTTCAAATTTATAATTAGCACCCACATCACAAGCAAATTGATGGGATGGAAGCACATCTCCAAGCTGAGCATCAATACTTGAATAACCGTTCATGATAATTTGTGAAATGGTAACTGATTGCTTTCCATTCTTAAACAATTCGTCTAATACTGAACTATCAACTATATCCGCGCCAGCTACAGCGCTAGTTCCCCAGCGTTGACTATTTCCAGGAACAATCGGAGAGTTCCATGCTGTACCCAAAGGAGCATAATATTGGGGAACATTATTTGCGTCATTAATAACTAATGTCGCGGAAGCATATGCGTTATCACCTGCAACATCTGGACCAGTATTTGAAACCTGTAACACAAATGACGAGGTAGGAGCAACTGGTGTAGCACCAAATATAATACTATTAAACGCACCAGCTGCGGCAGGGACTTTACCTTCCAAATAATAATCTCTACCCAATGACCATACCATCGTACCACTAATGTTTGCATAACTAGGGTCATTTTGCATCGAATCTAAGTCTTTTTTCAGTTCATTTAGGGTGGCTTTTTGGTCGTCCGCAGTGATATTATCATCAAATATACTATACCATCCAGCTGATTTATTGGCAATCGCTCCAACCACAATTTTTGTGCTCTGCGGAATACACAGTGAACTAGCATTAGCGCATGAAGTTTTAACCGTATTATTTAATGCTTTTGCCACATTTTTTACAATGTGCACACTAGATTCAGGCGCACCATCCACAGTAAAGTTACGCGTATTATATGGTTGTACTAATAGATAATCAATGCTATTATGCGAGAGTGCTGATTGATATACATTCTGATTTGATAGTTCAAAACCATCACTACGTCCAGAGGTAAGCACCATGTTATCTGGAGCATTTGAATTAATATTACTACCAGTACTTAAATATACTTGCGGCGCTGCAGTAACAATCAGATTATGTTGTTTAAATTTTTGGGATAAAGCGTCAACAACAGCTGCCGAAATTCCATTTTCTAAATCAAGGTCAACACCATCAATCTTACGACCATTTACAGAATACTGCTGATTAAAATTACTAATTTGATTTACTATATGATTTACAATCTGATCAACATTTTCAAGCTTGAAGCTTGAGGGGGTTGCTGTTTCACCACCTAAACTTAACAAATTAATGGTTCCTGAAGTTTGCGCTTTCAATACTTGTTGAATTTCATTTGCATATTCTGTCTTGATTGAGTCGACATTAGTATCAGCAAAAGCAAATACAAGCATGTTTAAATTGGCATATGCTGAACTTGGAATTTGTAGAAAAGAGCCCATTGCAGTAAAATCTATGTAGGCTGCTTTAACCGCTGCGGTATTACTCGCTAAATTTTGATTATCTACGCTAGTGGTGACAGTCGTAGCAGTTGATTGTGCCTGATTAGAATTAGCACTAGTTTGTCCTGCGCCACTATTACATGCAGTTAAACCAATTGAGAACATTCCAGCCAAAGCCACAGTTAAGATATTTTTTTTCATCGTTAAGACCTTTCTAATTTATTTTGTACTCGCACCCCTTAAGAACAGATTGTACAGCTTGACATATTTTTTGTAAATTGATATAATCAACACCTATATTTTGTTTTACAACACAATCAAGGAAGCAATGAGCAGTATCACCCAACTTAAAAATTTTGTCACTATTGTCGATCAAAACAGCTTTAGCAAAGCAGCTAAAATACTTTGTCAATCAAACCCTAGTACCAGTCGACAATTAAATGAATTGGAAGAAGATTTAGGCCATAACCTAATCACTCGAAGTACTCGAACGCTTGAACTCACCGATTTTGGCAGACTCTATTATCTTGAAGCAAAAGATTTATTAAAGCAATATGATAATCTTGAACAAATGGCATCTTTATACAAGGATGAACCAGCTGGAATACTAAAAATAAGCACTTCTCAAATATCAGCAAAAAAACTTATCATTCCGTATCTAGCAGAATTTCATAAAATGTATCCAAAGATTGTCCCGCAGATAAATGTTACGCGAAGAATCCCACAAATGCACAAAGATGGAATTGACATAGCGATTGCAATGGATTATCGCATTGAAGGAATTGAAGAAAACACCAATGATGTTGTGAAAAAATTCGTCTATGATAGCACGGTCATACTTTGCTGCTCCCCACAGTATGCGGCTACTCGAGGCATCCCAACTACGCCCTTAGAATTACAAGATCATGCTTATATAACCAGTCAAGACAGCGAGAATCCTAAACAAATTCCACTTAAAAATAATATTATGATTGACGTTGAGCCTGAATTGTATATAAATAGCGCAATGTTTCTGATTGAGTGCGCAGAAAACCATCTTGGAATAATCAGTGTAATAAGGGAAAATGTTGAAGAGTCACTACAAGCAGGGAAATTAATTCATATCCTTCAAGACTATGATATCCAAAGAAAAATATTTATGTATTATAAAAAAAATCGCTACTTAGAGCCTAAGGTAAAAAAATTTGTTGATTTTATTTTTAGTAAACTTTAATCAGCTCGAAAGAGACTGCTCTAGCATAGCGTCTAATTAACCTAGAGTAGCTTTCAGCCGATAAATCTTAAAGCGTATAATTAAAATCAGCCATTTGAAAGCAGTAAACATCTGCGCTAAATTAGCGCAGTTTCAAGCGAATTAACATAAACCCTGCCAGAAAAGTTAAGCTAATTCCAAACAATTGCAAGCCATTTAAATGTTGATTAAAAAACACAATGTCACTAATAATCGCAACAATTGGATCAAGATAACTGAGCACCGCAATTTGCGTTACACTAGCTTTTTTAATTCCGCGATAATAGAGAAAATATGCCAGCGGCGTATGGACTAGACCAATAATTAGCAAACACCACCAACCACTTAGCGCGGTAACACTA
>JAIETT010000181.1 GCA_019744945.1 Burkholderiales bacterium | reverse complement strand
TTAATTATTGATCTATCGATGCCGTTGGTTATTAGTAAAAATTTAAATAAGCATAGCAATTTAATTTTACTGACCGTAGATGATATTGCAAAATTAGTCGATGTTGGTCTTGAAAAGCGTAAATTAGCGGCTGTTGAAGCCGAGGGGATAATTGCAGGTAAATTAGCCGATTATCATGCGTGGTTAAGAAAGCGCGGTTGTACGCCATTAATCAAAAAATTATTGGAACAAAGTGAGCAAATTCGTCAAGAAAGTTTGCTTGCCGCTGAAAAGCACTTGCTGAATGGCGTTGATCCAAGTGAGGTTTTAAAACAATTGTCCGTACAGTTAACCAATCGTTTATTACATCATCCATTAGTTAATATCACGGCGGCGGATGGTAAACTACAAGATGTTAGATTAGAGTTATTGGCCGAGTTATACAGTTTAGAAATATAGAGGTTTTATGAAACAAAGTGTTATTGATAAGTTAACTACCTTGGGTGTGCGCCAAAAAGAATTGTCGGATTTACTTTCGCAACCTGAAGCCACCAATGATATGAATGAGTTTACGCGTTTGAACAAAGAATACTCAGAGTTAACTCCAGTTGTCGAGACGTTTAAACAATTTATGTTATCTTGTGAAGATGTAAAAACTGCCGAAGAATTACTCTCTGATCCCGATATGAAAGAATTTGCTCAAGCTGAGTTAAGCAGTGCTAAGGCACGGATTGAAGAATTAGAATTAGAATTACAAAAATTACTGTTGCCTAAAGATGATAATGATGATAAGAGCATTTATCTGGAAATTCGTGCTGGCACTGGTGGTGATGAATCAGCATTATTTTCGGGAGATTTATTCCGGATGTATTCACGCTATGCTGAACGGATGGGCTGGCAAGTAGAAGTTGTGTCGGAAACTGCATCAGATATGGGTGGCTACAAAGAAATTATTGCCCGAATTATTGGGGCAGGCGTTTATTCGCGCTTGAAATTTGAATCGGGTGCACATCGGGTGCAACGGGTTCCAACTACCGAATCACAAGGGCGTGTGCATACTTCAGCGTGTACGGTGGCAATTATGCCAGAAGCCGATGAAGTTGCCGAAGTTGCAATTAGTCCAGCCGATTTGCGCATTGATACCTATCGCGCATCAGGTGCAGGTGGGCAGCATGTGAATAAGACCGATTCAGCAATTCGCGTAACCCATTTACCAACTGGAATTGTGGTTGAATGTCAAGATGATCGCTCACAACACAAGAATAAAGCCCGGGCACTCTCATTATTAGCTACGCGGATTAAGGATGCACAATTACGCGAACAGCAAGCCAAAGAAGCGGCACAGCGTAAGAGCTTAGTTGGTTCAGGCGATCGTTCTGAGCGAATTCGCACCTATAATTTTCCACAAGGACGGATGACGGATCATCGGATTAATTTAACTTTGTATAAATTAGATTACATTATGGATGGTGATTTAGATGAGATGTGCAATACCTTAATTTCTGAACATCAAGCCGAATTGTTGGCGAGTATGGGTGATCGTTAGAATGAATCCAAGTCGACAAATTGTAGCTTATTTTGACTTTGATGGAACTATTTCGCGTAAAGATACGCTAGTGCCATTTTTGGTGTTTGTTGTTGGCAAGCTGAGATTTACGCTAGCGCTGCCAAAATTAATCCCCATTGTCATCCGTTATTGCTTAAGAATGATTAATAATGAAGCCGCCAAACAGGCGACTTTAACTGTGCTGTTAAAAGGGTATTCAAAGCGTCAAGTTGAACATAAAGCTAAACAATTTGCGTTAACCCATCTAAATAAATATATTAATCCCGTGGCTTATGCGAAGATCGAATGGCATCGTGAACATGGGCATAATTTGTTTTTGGTGAGTGCTAATCTAGGGATTTATTTACGGCATTGGGCTAATTTACATAAATTAGATCAGGTGATTGCAACAGAATTAGAAATTGATGCTCAACAGTGTTTAACTGGACGTTTATTAACCCATAATTGTTATGGCAAACAAAAAGTTGAACGAATCCAAGATTTTTTGACGAAAAATAAACTTAATTTTAATTATGCTTATGCCTATGGCAATTCGGCGGGTGACTTTGAAATGCTTGAATATGCCGATGAACCTTATTATGTATCCGGTGAAATGATTGAGGCGTGGGAGGGGCGTAATGGCTAGAATTGATGAAGTCGAATTGCTAGAAACTGGTATTAAACAACTGAATTTAGAATGTTCTCAGGCTCAACTCGAGCAGTTATTAAACTATAAAGCGCTGTTAATTAAATGGAATAAAGTTTATAGTTTGACCGCAATTACTAAGTCACGGGATATTTTAACCCATCATTTACTCGATGGCTTAAGTATTGTTGCGCACTTTCCAAATAACGGTGCGTTGTTGGACGTTGGTAGCGGGATGGGGGTACCTGGGATAATTTTGGCAATTATGCGTCCTGAACAAGCAGTGGTGGTAATTGATAGTAATGCTAAAAAATGTGCATTTTTATTGCAGGCTAAAATTGAGCTGCAATTAAGTAATTTACAAGTAATTAGTCAGCGGGTTGAAGATTATCAGCCTGAGCAAAAATTTCAAATAATCACTTCACGTGCCTTTGCTGATTTGGGCTTATTTGTGCAGTTAACCAAGCATCTATTGGCTCCAGATGGGTATTATTTGGCAATGAAGGGTGAACAAGGTGAATCAGAATTGACTAAATTAACTAATTGTCAGGGACAAGTAATTGAATTAAGCGTGCCAAATTTGGCAGCGCAACGTTTCTTAATAAAGATCACGCATAAATGAAAAATATAATTGTTATTGTAAATCAAAAGGGTGGGGTTGGTAAAACTACTACGGTGTTAAATTTGGCAACTGCATTAGTTCAACAGAATCGTAAAAAAGTTTTAGTTGTTGATATTGATCCGCAAGGAAATGCGACAACTGGGGCTGGTATTGAAAAAAACGGACTTAAGTATTCGGTCTATGATGTGTTGATTAATAATCTGGCTGTTAAAGATGCAGTGGTTAAATCACCGACTGGTAAATTTGATATTTTACCTTCAAACCGTAATTTAGCTGGTGCTGAAATTGAACTGGTTGATTTAAAAAAACGCGAGTTTAAGCTGAGAAAAGCCTTAGCGGAAGTTAGTTTAAATTATGATGTAATTTTAATTGATTGTCCACCATCCCTGAGTTTGTTAACGCTCAATGCCTTAAGTGCGGCAAATTATATTTTAGTCCCGATTCAATGTGAATACTATGCACTTGAAGGACTTACCGATTTATTGAATACGGTTCGTTTGATGCAATCTAAACTTAATCCTGAATTAGAATTTTTGGGGATTTTGCGAACCATGTATGATAAACGCAATAATTTGGCAATTCAAGTTTCAGCACAGCTAGTTGAACATTT
>JAIETT010000290.1 GCA_019744945.1 Burkholderiales bacterium | reverse complement strand
TCTAGACCTTTATTTAATAAATTACCTTGAGTTTAATTGAAAAACAGCTTAATTAATAGTTGAATTTAAACTTATTAGTTTCAGTATAATATGATTTGTTAAGCAACTACGACACCATTATATCAACTATCACTCATAGCATCAATAGATATTTTTGTCTATTGATGGCTGATGAATGAAGTTTTCAGATTTAATTTCGTTGCGGACTATGCTTTTGATATAATTGATTTTTAAGCAATCAATCACGTTCAAAGAGCGCAATTGATTCAACATGCGAGGTATGTGGGAACATATTCATTACGCCTGCTTTAAGCAAACGATAACCATGGGTATGAACTAAGACACCAGCATCTCGAGCTAAGGTAGCTGGATTACATGAAACATAGACAATTCGCTGCGGCGCAGTTTGTGGTGTAATTGATTTAACTAATTCAAACGCACCATCGCGCGGCGGGTCAATCAACCACTTATCAAAATGCCCCAATTTTTGCAACCAAACGTCATCAATCGTAAATAAATTACACACTTGGTAAGCAACTTTATCTCCCAAGCCATTATGAATAGCATTTTGTTTAGCCCGTTTAACTAAAACATCCGCACCTTCAATTCCAACAACTTGTTTAGCCAGCCGTGCAATTGGTAAGGTAAAATTGCCAATTCCGCAGAAAAAATCTGCGATAACTTCATGCGCTTGGGGCGCAAGCAACTCCATTGATAAAGCCAACATTTCTTCATTAATATATGGATTGACTTGAGTAAATTCACTTGGATTATAGGGCATATCAAGGCTAAAGCGTTGAATAGTGTAACTTAGTTTTGGCGCATCGACTGGATAAAATGGATAGCACGTTTCAGGACCTTTAGGTTGCAGCCAAATTTGTAATGGATTTTCTAGCGAAGAATACTGTTCGATAAATTGTCGAATCAGATGCTCGTCTTCTGGGTTTAAAGCTTCCATATTGCGAATCACCAAAATTGTAATTTGCGTTCCAACCGCAACTTCAATTTGCGGAATTTTATCCCGAATACTTAATCCGCTAACTAACTCACGTAGCGGTGTAATTAATGCGGAAACATGGGGTGGTAAAATCAAACATTGATACATATCAAGTACATAGGGTGCGCCTTTTTCACGGAAGCCAACGAGTGCACCACCTTTTTTAGCCACATAACGTGCTGACAAACGCGCACGATGACGATAGCCCCACGGCACACCAGCTAATGGTGACATAATTTCTTCGGCTGCAACGTTACCTAAATGCTGTAAATTATCGGTTAAAACTTGCTGTTTGATCCGAATTTGCTCAGCAAAACTCACGTGTTGCATTGAGCAGCCACCACAAATTCCATAATTTGGACACTCGGGTGTAACTCGCTCGGGGCTCGCCTGAATAATTTCAACTAATTTCGCTTTATCAAAACTTGGTTTACGCTTAACAATCTCAATTAAAACCTCTTCGCCAGCCATTGCACCATACACAAAGACGGTTTTACCCTCAATTCGTGCGATTCCCTTACCTTCATAATCTACCGATTCTATCGTAACTGTATATTGCTCTGCCATTTTATTCTTTCGTAATAATTATTTAATAGGCGTGATTTTAACATGGCTTAATTTATCAGATGCCAACTCTGTTTAAATTAACCTTTTTTGCTTGACCAGCTAAACACCAAATGGGTTGCGCGGCGAATCTGGGTTAGTTGACTAACGCTTAATTCAAATTCGGTAAAGTTATTGATATCATTGATAATTGGTTGGAGAACTTTCTTTTTTAGATTGCGAATATCGCCATATGAAGGTGCATTTGCCCACACTAAAGTCCTAAAATCATCAATTGTCAAAGTAAAAGAACTTTCATGAGAATTAATTATTTTATTATAGATAATTTCCGAATAAACCGACGTAAATAAATGAGTTGCAGCAAAGTTGATTTTCGCAAAATTATCGCGCCCCCAATAATCTAATTGCCAATGTAAAAAATGAATAATTTGCGGATTAATTACCAAATTTACACGCATAGCATCATATTCAATTTCAGCAAAAAAATTGCTACACTGTTGCCCAGTTGGCTTAATTTGATAGAGTTTACGCTCCATTAAACGCTCAATCAATGCCTCCAGCTCTTCCTTAAGGTTTGGATTCTGCAAATCCCAGTCTAATAATTGATACAGTTCTGTGCGTAAAAATGAAACTCTCAGCGCCGTAGCTGATTCCGCAGGAAAATTGCTGATTTGGGTAGCAACCTTAAATAAAAGCTGTACATGTAGGCGATAATCGGTAATTTTGCCCTTGGGGCGTGCAACTACATAACGCGAGCCATCACTTAATGGAGAGTAAATAATAGTTTTTCGATGAGTTAGGGCCATGAGATTCCTTATTATTTTAGCCAAAGCTTGACAAGTGATGCGCCGCTGAATTACAATTGTGTACTTGATAAATATATTGTACACAATTAACCTTTGGAGATCAAATCATGCAACTAACTAAATATACCGTGACACTTAAAAGTCTATTTTCTTTTCCTGCTTGTCCTATAGACTCAGATGAATTGAGTTCAGCCAGTTTATTGGCAAACCAGCAGGAAAATCAACGAATAACAAACTTAGTGCAAGGTTTTCTTAAACAACATAGTTTAAGTTTCTTTAATGCGTTGTTAAAAAATTGCAGTATTGATTATAATAAAAATCAACTCTACATAAATATGAAATTGGATGGTCTTGCCTATTGTGTTGAATGTTATAAAAATTTGCTTAAAGATCATCTAAGTCAGTACAATTACACCTTTAATCGTATAATCATTTTATAGTTGGAAGCGCAAATGACTCAAGAAACTAACGCAATATTAGTTAAACGCATCGGCTGGATTGCCTCGATTATGGCAATTCTAATGTATGTTTCATATATTGACCAAATTATGCGCAATCTAGCTGGGCATAGCGGTTCGGTAATTTTACCCATTATGACGGTGATTAATTGTTCTTTTTGGGTGCTATATGGCTGGTTAAAACCCAGCAAAGATTGGCCAATTATTTGCTGTAATTTACCTGGAATTGTACTTGGCATTATTACGGTTATAACGGCGCTACTTTACTAAAAGAGCTACCAGAATTGAAGAAATTCATGCTGTTATCCAGTAGGTGTAATAAACAAAAAGCTACCTAGATGATTCTTTTAGTTTTAATCTTGCCAGCGTAGTCAGGCGCAAATATTTTAAATGATAACGATATAGCTCAAAACTGTGGAAAGTTTAATTTTTGCTACCTATTTTACAGCTACAGCTACCACAATAGGTTAAGTTATTGGTCACATCAGTACCATTAATCCGTAGGAAGCCATTAAACTTAGTTTGTTCGCAGCCACTTGGATGAACAAAATGCAGACCAAGATCGCCACCACTATGTATCACCTTACCGCATGCTTCAACCGT
>JAIETT010000089.1 GCA_019744945.1 Burkholderiales bacterium | reverse complement strand
TTACTAAATGAGCGTACCACCAGCAGTTTTTTAGCTTGTTGGGTACTAACAACTTCATCAAATAAATTAGTCACCAGCGGGCTTTGAAATAACTTAAATAATTCCTCGGCACTTACCCCAAATTCTGCACTAAGTCGCGCTAAATACAACGGTTGATGATTGATGCTTGCAACGCCGCCCATGAAATTTGGCACCGCCATAAACACGCGTTTAAAACTATCCACGAATTCATCGAGGAAAATTTGATCTTCATTACTTAGGCTATATAAGGTCATTAGAACTCCATCTATAATTATTGCGCCGATATTATACCTAATTTAAACATGGTTATTGCTAAAATCGATCCAGCGTTTAGATAGACTATGAATTTAATTATTCTTTTTAAAACTTTCTCTGATAAACAAACTAATCGTAAATGCTTGACTTAGCGTAAAAAAGAATAGCGCTAAACCGACGCGTTGCTCAAATAATATATTCGCGGAATTTACTACCAATGCGCTTAACTCTTCATGTAAAATTGTTCCAATTACGATGCTTAATAGCGCACCACTAAAATAAACTACCGTATTACATAAGCCAACTCCAAGACCTTGTAGCTCATTAGGTAAAATTTCCATAATAACAGAATAACACAAGAAGGTAGTGCTTAAACCTAAGCCTAACAAGAAATATAAAACTAAGGCTAAACTAGAGTTTAAAGTGGTAAACACTAAAATCCCCATTAAAATGGAACTAAACAAACTCCCAAAGACAAAGAATTTCTTCCGAGTTTGAAAGCGTAAAGATAAAGCCCCGACAATTGGATTGCCAACCGCAACTCCTAAAAACAGGATTGAACTAACTAATGCTGAATGAGACAGATTATTACCATCAAAGTAATTTTGAAAACCAATTAGCCAATTTGCCCCAAAGTTAAATAGCGTCCCGAGCATTAAGCCGGCAAATAAATTTACGATCCAGAATTGTTGATTAGAGACTAATTTTTTAAGTAAACTAAAAACAGAGCTCTTATTTTGTGGCTCAGCAATGATTGCTTGGATCGCAGTAGGATTAGTTTTAATCACAATGAAGATAAGAACGGCAATAACGCCACCAACGAGCGCCAAAATCAAACTCATGGCTCGCCAGCCATGAACAAAATTTATAATTTGAGGGAGAAACATATTGGCACAGACCACACTTATATTGCCCAAACATTGAGTTAATCCATAATACCAAGAAAATTTCTCTCTTGGCAACCAACGGCTAATTAAGATCGCAACACTCACAAATGCAAATGAAGAACCAACTGCAATTATCATGCGCCCCAAAATTAAGCCCTCAATTCCTGTGGCTTTACAATAAATTGCCATACCCACTGCTACTAAAATAGAACAGAGTGTTAAAATGAACTTTATTGAACTGCGACTTACCAAAATACCTGCTGGAATTTGACAAATGGCATAAATTAAACTCGCCGCGGCAGCAAGGGTGCCAGTTGCACCAGCTGGCAGATTTAAATCTTGTTGTTGTAATGCCAATGAGATACCATAAAACCCATTCGTAATGAATAATTCATATAAAGCAAATAATGTAGCAGTCAACCAAATTGCAATTGATTGTATTTTTTTCATAATGTTACTTACTCCATTTAGGTTTTGTGGTAGATTAAGAAAAACATAAAAGTGTTTCCATAGGTAGTGATTGTATAACGTTTGTAACAAAGCGTCGAGAAGAATTATCACAACAAAATAATGCGGCAATCACTCGTTCCATAAGACAGGACCATCATAAAATCCCACACTCAAAAATCTATTAGTTTGCCATGATATTTTTGTTATGCTAAAATAGTAAAATAAATGAATTTTGCTATAATCATTTCTAATAGCAACACCTCAAATTGCAAAAATTTAGTCTTTAAGAGAAACATTATGAAAACCTGGATCAAAAACCCCAAAGCAATTCTTGCCGATAATGCTGAAAATGGAATTGTAATTGAAAATGATAAAATTATTGAATTAATTGCTAAAGGTCAAGCACCAAGCTCAATTATTGATAAAACCATTGATGCAAGCGAGCTCGTGGTAATTCCTGGCCTAGTTAGTACTCACCACCATTATTATCAAACCTTGACTCGAGCCTATCGCGATTCATTAGACAAAGAACTCTTTGCTTGGTTAACTACCTTGTATGATGTCTGGGCCAATCTCACCGCTGAAAGTTTATATATCTCCAGTAAAACCGCAATGGCTGAGTTACTTTTATCTGGTTGCACCACTTCAGCAGATCATCATTATGTATTTCCACGTGGCTTAGAAAATGCTACCGACATCCAAGTAATTGCCGCTAAAGAAATGGGTATTCGCTCAATATTAACTCGTGGCTCGATGAATTTATCTAAAAAAGATGGTGGCTTACCACCAGATTGCGTGGTTCAAAGTGAAGATGATATTTTAGCCGATTGCGAACGGGTTATTAATCAATACCATGAAGCTCACGAAGGCGCAATGATACAAATAGCTTTAGCACCCTGCTCACCATTCTCGGTGACAAAATCAATCATGGAAAAAACTGCTGTTTTAGCTAAAAAACACAATGTAATGCTGCATACTCATTTATCAGAAACCGAAGATGAAAATACATTCTGTGAAAAAATGTTTGGCTGCCGTCCAATTGATTATCTTGATCAAGTCGGTTGGTTAAATAATAAAACTTGGTTGGCACACGCTATTCATTATACCAATGAAGAATTAGCTCGCTTAGGCAAAGCTGGTGTTGGTATGAGTCATTGCGCATCATCAAATATGATTTTATCTTCAGGTGTCTTTAGAAGCATTGCCGCCGAACAAGCTGGCTGTAAAGTTAGCTTAGCCGTAGATGGCTCAGCATCAAATGATCACTCAAATATGATGCTTGAATTACGCCAAGCATTCTTATTACAGCGCTTACATAATAGCTCGGCAATTAGTCATAAAAACATACTCCGCTGGGGAACGCTGGGCGGTGCTCAAACCTTAGGTCGAAATGACATTGGTGAATTAAAAGTTGGCAAACAAGCGGATATTGCAATGTACAAACTAGACGAAATTCAGTTTTGGGGTGCAGATGATCCATTAGCGGCACTAGTAATTTGTGGCGCTACTCGGGCGGATAAAGTTATGGTGGCGGGTAAAATGAAAGTCGAAGGCGGTATTTTAGTTGATGTGGATATGGAACAGCTGCGTAAAGATCATCGCACCGCACAACGCGCGCTGATTGGCCGATAGCGGCACGGATTAAGGCTCAACATAAAAAGACCAGCTAACTTAAAGCACCTATATTAAACTACCGTACTCAACCATTCCAAATACATTTTAAAAGGACACAACATGAGCATTGATGGCTATTTTGATATAAATATAAAAACTCCACTCGGTGAAAAATTTGCAACTTTGCATTTAATCAGCGCAGG
>JAIETT010000240.1 GCA_019744945.1 Burkholderiales bacterium | reverse complement strand
AAGCTTATTTCATTGTGTATGAGCTACTTACCGATGGAGATTAAATGCAAGAAATTAATTACTGTCATGTAGCAAGATACCAACTATTAAATACCACAAATTATCGAGTGATTGCTTTAGTACGTGCGACAAGTGAGATTAACGCATGGCAACGAGTTCAAGCGAAATATCAATTCTATTTTGATAGTGACTTAACGCTTTATAAAGATAGACTAAATGTGTATGCCGCAGATTTAGAAGTCTCCGACTTAACGCTTCCTCCTGAGTTATATCGACATTTACAATCTAAAACCGATAGCATCTTGCATTCTGCAGCATTAGTCAAACATTATGGTGAATATGATGAATTTTATCGGGCAAATGTTCAAGCACCAATAAATTTGCTTGAGTTCGCTAAAAATAGCCGAGGTAAAGATTTCCATTATGTTTCAACTTATTCAGTGTTACAAGACGGTCATATTCCCGGTTATGCCAGCTATTTTTGTGATGAGAGCGTAGATGGTAGTATTTTTACCGAGCGCAGTAATGTGTATGTACAAACTAAATATGAAGGTGAAGTAGTTACTCGTGACTACCGGCAGTTCGGGATTACGACTAACATCTATCGGGTTGGAAATTTGTCAATAATTTCTTTTAATGGGCGTAATCAAGAAAATATTGAAGAGAATGGCTTTTTTACTCGAGTAAAAGTTATGCTAAATATAGGTGCAATTTCCAGTGAAACTGCAACTGTAGAAATGTCGCCAGTAGACATTACAGCATTGGGAATTATCAAATTATTTGACAAGCAAGAATTATCTAACCAGATGTATCATGTGTATAGTCCCTATCTGGTTGATCTTAGCATAATTTTTGCTCAAGACCCATCTTTAATGATTACTAAGCTATCCATCAATGAATTCATTGATAATCTGCTGAATAAACTTAACTTAAGTACCTATCAAGAGCAGATTGAAATGTTTATGTTACATCAAGGTTGGTTGGAAGAGTCCAGAGATCATCAACAAACGCAAGTACAGTTGGCGCATGACTCAACCACTATCATCTTGATAAAATTGGGAATAAATTGGCCACAAATTAATAGCTTACAATTAATTAATGATATTATATATAAAGCATATCAGGCGCGAATTAAGTTTTTAGCGGAGACGTTTACTGGCAATGATATTGGTGAAGATGTTTTATTTGAGTTAGCAAAAGTAGCTCAACTAGCACATTATAATCCAGGAGATATTATTGTAGGTCAGGAAGAAAATGATATCAAAATCAAAATCATCATGAATGGACTTGTGTATAACTATATTAAATCAAGTAGTGGTTGGATTAGTGCATTACAACTAAACAGTACTGGAAATATTGCAAATTTGGAAGCATTATTTAATGGAAAAAGTAGCTCAACGTACGAAGCCGTATTTGGCAGCGTTACAACGCTTGAAATCACTAGTGATAATCTTAATCAGCTGGCTACACGTTATCCACAATTAAATTGTAATCTATTAAATCATTTTAAGAGATAAATCAGTTTTAAAACAAATGTGCGCCTGTTTCAAATAACCAGATAAAAGGCTGTGATTACCTAAACAGATTGCAGCTTTGTTTTACAACATTAAATAAAATACTTTAGACTGGACGATGGGGGTAAATCCCCCGACGACATAACTTTGCCATTCATTGAGTACGTAAAGGTAAGTAAATTATCGCCAATTTTTATTATTTTAGAATATTCTTGAGAATTAGCACTCGTGTTGCTTAAATGGTACATAAATGAAGAGGAAAATGCTGTAATTACGTTCTTTCGTTAATTCTTTGTTTGACTTTATTGCATTGTCTATATGCTTGACTTGTATATTTATTTTGACTCTAATTAAATTGCGGTTATAATGCGAATAATGGTGAAATTTGGAAGTGGGTGGCTATAATAATGTTACTACACATGACCCAAAAGAAACAATTATTGCTTAAAGATGATATCGCCATTTGGTAGTTGACTTTCATAATTTTCATTTAGTTTTGGTTTTGGCTTAACATAATTAATGCTTGAACTATTATTTACAGGGACAATAGGAATCATCATGCTCGGACCTGCATCATACATATCTCCATAACCTCCAAATGGTTCGCCAAACATGCCAAAATCATTCATTTCATCAAAGTAATCTTCCTCTTCTGTAATTTCTTCTTGCTTTTGGTCGTATGCCGCAGAAATAGCGTTCTGCTCCTGTAATACCTTGTTTATTGGCGGTGGCACTCTCGGTTCATATGATTCTGCGCCTGGAGATTGGTCATTTATTTCGCCTAATAAAATAATTGGTGGACTACTATTACTATTTGCTTGAGTATTTGATGCTGCAAAAGTTTGTGTACTTAATAACATCAATAAATTAAGAAATATTAATTGTTTCATTCTGCCATCGCTCCATAATAATTATGTGATTGTGTAAAATATTTCACATGTATAATTTTAACTTACTATGCTCCAAAATCAATTTCTAAATAACCTTCAACAAGCAGAGTTTTTACTTTGAAAGTAGGATTATAAATCAAAACAACATTGTTGCGTTCGGATACCGAGTTTAAATATTTAATAATCAGGACTAAATCGATTTAGATAGACCAAGTGAATAAGTAGTATACAGCATCTATCGAACTAATACATCATCAAGTGCTTTCATGATTAAATACACATTCACCATAAATAGCTAGGTGTATTGCTTTATAAATAGCTGCGTTTTGTCTTGTAATAAATCTATAATTTTGAGGCGGGAAAAATGAATTATCAATTGCTTTCAATTTTGATAGTGAGATTGACTCTTTGAATGTTACACACTCAACTATTTCAATTGCGTGACAAATTTTAGATTCTTGATAATATTCTTTAAAACGATCCCTATCAACTTCAACTATATTCAATTTATTCATTAATGCCGCAAATGGCAAACTAAATATGGTTTGAACCTTAAATGCGCCAACAATCGCTTTATCTTTTCCAGATGAATAAATTATGATATTTTTATCATACTGGCTATTATTAAAATTAGGAATCTTCTTTCTAAATTCAAAAATTTTCTCTCCCGCGATTATTTAGCGATGGTGTTAAAATACGTTTTTATTCTTTCATTTAAACGACCCATCTGGTAAAAGACTCTAAAATATGAAAAAACTTTTCTTCACTCTAGCTTTGATGCTTCAATTTATTACCGCCAATGCGGCGAATACAGTTCAAGCGGCTGACGCTAATTTTGCCAGTTATTTGCCGCTATTAACCAATCAACGCGTGGCTATTTTTACCAATAATGCCTCACAGGTTGACGGACAAAATATTGTTAAGTTATTATTACAACGTCATGTTAATATTGTTAAAATATTCAGCCCAGAACATGGGTTTAGTGGCTTAAGTGATGCTGGGGCTAAAGTTGCAAATTCTCAGGAAAGTAATTTG
>JAIETT010000230.1 GCA_019744945.1 Burkholderiales bacterium | reverse complement strand
TATTTTTAGGGATAATAATTAGCCCAGAAGCCGTACGGATAACTTGAGCTGGATCAGTATCAGCATTCTGCCCTGGTGTAGAATATTGAATTGCATAGGCGCCAACACTGCTGGCTTTAAAATAACTTGGTGTTGTCAACGGCGCTAGTGGTGGAAAATTATATGCGCTCGCAGAATTTAAACTATTCGCCTTTTGATAATCTGATTCCGTGTACCCAGAACCACTAAAACTGGCAAAGTTTCCTGCTTGCAACATAATTGGATAAAGTGCTTGCTGGGTATCAGCATAACTACCTATATTTTGCTCGCTTTCAACTAGCAAACTCCCATAATCTGCGCTAGCGGTTGGACCAGCACTCCCACCACCATTACAAGCAACCAGACCCAATGCCATTAACGCCGAGCAACTACTCAGAGCAATTTGTTTTAATTTCATATGACAACCCTAAAAAACACGTTAGGTTACGTGTAAAAATAATCAGCTATTATAACTTGTTAGATAAGCCACGATTAACAAAATTAATTCAATTTAACGTACCCGCATACCTGCTTGTGCTCCAACATGTGGCTCAAGAATGTATAATCCACAATCTTTATCCTCAAAGCTCGCGGCTAACACCATTCCCTCACTCATGCCAAATTTCATTTTGCGCGCGGCTAAATTTGCAACCATTACAGTATGTTTACCAACTAAATCCGCAGGATCATAGGCTGACTTAATTCCAGCAAAAACATTGCGCTGTTCATTACCCAAATCTAAAGTTAACTGAATTAACTTATCAGCACCTTTAACGTGACTAGCTGCAACAATTTTAGCTACTCTAAGATCAATTTTACTAAAATCATCTATGCTAATGGTTTCGGCAATTGCCTCATAACTAGGTTTTAATTCAAGCTGCGTTTGCGGTGCCTCTTCAGGCTGAGCAACAACTTTATTTAACTCAATCAAATTATTTATTTGCGTTGCTTCAACCCGCGTAATTAAATGACTATAATCATTAATCGGATGATTAAGCAAGAGGCTATCTAAATCCGCCCAAGTTAACGCTGGAATATTTAAAAAGGCTTCAATTTTGCCAACTAAACTTGGTACAACAGGCTTAAGATAAATACTCAAAACTCTAAAGGCATTAATTAAGGTTGTACAAACTAAGTGTAATTGCGCCTGCTGTGCTTCATCTTTAGCTAATAACCACGGTTTAACCTGATCCACATACTGATTAACCTCATCCACGGCACTCATGATTAATTTAATCGCTTTAGAAAATTCACGGCTCTGATACAAATCGGCTAATTCATAGCGAATGACTAAGATTCGCTCGATAATGGTTTGATATTGCGCAATATTATCCGTCGTAACATAACTGGCAAGTTCACCAGCTAGTTGATTATTAAAGCGTTTTGCCATAAAACCTGCTGAACGAGCGGCAATATTGACAAATTTACCCACCAACTCTGAATTAATCCGCGCTACAAAATCATCAAAAGATAAATCAATATCTTCAAATTTACTAGTTAATTTACTCGCAATATAATAACGGTAAAATTCAGGGTTAATCCCACTGTCTAAAAAACTTCGCGCGGTAATAAAAGTACCCCGTGATTTAGACATTTTTTGTCCATCAACGGTTAAAAAGCCATGCACAAATAAACCGTTTGGCGTGCGATAACCCGCATCATGCAACACAGCAGGCCAAAATAAAGCATGGAAATATAAAATATCTTTGCCAATAAAATGATAAATTTCGGTGTCTTCGGCATTCCAAAGTTGGTTAAAATCCAAACCATTTTGGCTACAAAAATGCATAAAACTACTTAAATAGCCAACAGGTGCATCTAACCATACATAAAAATATTTACCTGGAGCATCGGGAATTTCAAACCCAAAATAAGGTTTATCACGGGAAATATCCCAATCTTGTAAACCGCCTTCTAGCCATTCCTGCATTTTATTTTTAGCTTCGCTCTGTAAGCGCCCACTCGTTCCCAACCAACTTGCGAGGAAATCACCAGCGCCACTTAGTTTGTAGAAATAATGCTCAGATTCACGCAGAACTGGCGTCGAACCTGACACTACTGAAAACGGATTAATTAAATCGGTGGGTGCATAAGTTGTGCCACATTTCTCGCAATTATCGCCATACTGATCTTCGGATTTACATTTCGGGCAAGTACCTTTAACAAAGCGATCAGGTAAAAACATCTGCTTTTCTTCATCAAATAATTGACTGATAGTTTTTACCGCAATTTTATCATTGGCTTTTAATTTATTATAAATGTCATATGCAACAAATTTATTTTCAGGAGAATTAGTGGTATAAAAATGATCATAAGCAATTCCAAAGCCAGCAAAATCCGCTGTATGCGCTTTATAATAAGCCTCAATCAATTGCTCTGGAGTAATTCCCTGTTGTTCAGCCTTTAACATAATTGGCGTACCATGCGTGTCATCGGCACAAATAAAATAGCAGCGCCGTTGGTGCATTTTTTGAAAGCGCACCCAAATATCGGCTTGAATATGTTCGACCATATGCCCTAAATGAATGTCTCCATTGGCATACGGTAACGCACAGGTTACAATTGTTGTGTTTTGCATTTTTTACCTTTAGAACTAAATACTTTACTAAATTTATCAACTTTTAGCTATTAAGCAGCGATTTTGATATGCTAAAATAGCGTTCGTAAACAATTTTTATAATTTATCCCACTACTAAAATGAGGATTAAACTTCCATGAATTATATGACTAATAAACCTAAGATTATAGCACACAAGATCAAGCCTGGCTTAAAACGGATCGCAAATATCAAAAACATCATTGCGGTTACCTCAGGCAAGGGTGGCGTAGGTAAATCAACTACGGCGGTTAATTTAGCCTTAAGTTTAGCTAAATTGGGCGCCAGCGTTGGCATTCTGGATGCCGACATTTACGGACCATCCTTACCAATACTCTTTGGCGAAACAGGTTATAAGCCTGATGTAAGTAGTAACAATCGCTTTATTCCGCTGGAAAAATATAATGTTCAAGCCATGTCATTTGGTTTTTTAGCTGATCCTAAGCAAGCGACTATTTGGCGTGGCGCAATTGTAAATAAAGCCCTAACTCAATTACTCAACGACAGCGAATGGAATGAATTAGATGTTCTCGTGATCGATATGCCGCCTGGCACAGGCGATATCCATTTAACTATTGCACAGAATTTCCCAATCACCGCCACACTGGTAGTAACTACCCCACAAGATATTGCGTTACTCGATGTTGGCAAAAGCATTAATATGTTTCAGAAACTCGATATCCCCTGCCTTGGTGTCGTTGAAAATATGTCCACCCATATTTGTGAAAACTGTGGGCATGAATCAGATATTTTTGGACTGGGTGGCAGTGCACGTTTACAAGAAGAATATGGATTGGATTTATTAGCCAAGCTGCCGCTTAATTTGGCGATTTGTCAACA
>JAIETT010000009.1 GCA_019744945.1 Burkholderiales bacterium | reverse complement strand
AATAAATCATTCATTCCTTTAACACCGCTTAATTTTTGAGCCATGCTGTACCTTCTATAAGACCAAATAAATTATTATAAAAAATAAAATTGATGACGTTGCTAAGACCGAAAACATCGCCACATCAAAGGATTTGGCGGTTTCACAACCATCGTCATCGGCAAATTTAATTGAACGCAACGTCGTAAAAAATGAGCCAATAATCACAACTACGGTAAACACTGAAATTAAATCAATTAGACTAAATGCACTAATCGGTTTAATGCTGGCGTTAATTTGGAAAATATTACTCGCTAGCGCAAATACCGAACCACTGATTAAACCAAAGCGTTCAAGATAAGGTCCACGTTTCCGTGAGTTCAATAATAAAGAGCACACCGCCAGACCTAATGACAGCAAAACATACTGAATATTTTTAAGATAACTCAAGATATTCTGATGATCATAAATCAAATACGCACGGCTAAATTGATTAAAATAACTGCTATTATGCTCAGCGAAACTTATTGGATAACTTTCAATTTGATTGACATAGCCAGTTTTAATCAACGCATAATCACCAATTTCAGGGCTAAAATTTTGGAAATCAGTTACTTGAATATAATAATCACTATCCATATCAGCTGCGGCAATTCGTAGCGCAATTAATTGCACATCGGTCGGATACAACGGCATCATGTAATAAGGTTCAATTTCAACGCGTGCCAAATACAAAGCGTCCAAACTACCATCTGAATTATGATGTTTCTTGACCAATTTGGTATTATTTGACACCGCATTCACAATTTCAAAATTAGGTTCACTAGCAAATTGTTGTGGTTTATAATGCAGCGTAACTCCTAAATAAAGCATTAATTGCTTTTCTTTAAGATTAATATCCCCAATACTAATTAGCATCATTCGGGCATGAACTGGAGTTTTATTTAAAATCCCTAAGGCGTCACCCGATAAATTAACGGTACTTTGTTTAATTTTACTCTGAATGTATGCATCTTCACTGCGTTTTTCTTGCAGCATAAGCAAGGTTAGACCACCAATTACAATTAACATAAATCCACATGCCAACAATACCGCGTGTAAAATTTTACGCCGATGCTCTTGCGAAGCTTGCTTGTAGTAAGCGCGATATTGTGGGTGAAAAATTAACATATTTACTGACTATATTTATTTTTGACGTAGTTTTCAACAATTACTTGAAACTCTTCGGCAATCAAGTCACCTTTCAAGGTAACATTCTTTTGTCCGTCAATGAAAACTGGTGCAACTGGTGATTCATCTTTACCAGGTAAGCTAATTCCAATATTAGCTAATTTAGATTCACCTGGTCCATTTACCACGCAGCCCATCACCGCAACCTTCATTTCCTCAACCCCTGGATATTGTTGTTTCCATAATGGCATCTGCTCGCGTAAATAATTTTGAATTTTATCAGCCAGCTTTTGGAAATAATCACTGGTAGTGCGTCCACAACCAGGGCAAGACGTTACCGTTGGTACAAATGAACGCAAACCCAAGGACTGTAAAATCTCTTGTGCCACAATTACTTCATTAATGCGACTCTCACCTGGTTTTGGAGTTAATGAGACACGTATTGTATCACCAATTCCTTCATTTAAAATCAAGGATAATGCCGCAGTTGAGGCAACGATTCCCTTAGAGCCCATACCGGCCTCAGTTAAACCCAAATGTAGCGGATAATTACAACGGCTGGCTAAATCACGATAAACTAAAAGTAAATCTTGGACATGACTAACTTTACAGGATAATAAAATTCTGTTTTCAGGCAAACCTAATTCGAGTGCTTTCTCAGCACTTTGTAGCGCTGATTCAACTAAGGCTTTACGCATCACCGCTTCCAAACTAAGTGGCAGCGCCAAACTTGCATTGCTATCTAACATTGTCGCCAATAACTCTTGATCTAATGAGCCCCAATTAACACCGATTCGCACAGGTTTATCATACTCACGTGCGGTATTAATCATATATGCAAATTGCTCATCGCGCTTAGCGCCTTTACCGACATTACCTGGATTAATCCGATATTTAGCTAAATATTTGGCACAATCTGGATTTTCAGCTAAAATCTTATGCCCATTAAAGTGAAAATCACCAACTAAAGGCACATTTACGCCCATATCCGCCAAACGCTGACTAATTTCACGAACTTTCGCTCCTGCTGCCAAGGTATTTACCGTAATTCTAACCACTTCTGAGCCAGCACGGGCTAAATCAGCAACTTGCAGTGCAGTTCCCAAGGCATCCTCGGTATCAGTATTGGTCATCGATTGCACCACAATTGGGTGCTCACTACCAACATAAATTTGCCCAATTTTACTACTAAAGGTTTTACGCCGAATTATCATTTTATCCACCCTTATAATCCTATTTAGGATCTAAATATAATTTCATGCCTACTTTAAGTCGATTTACGCTTAAATTATTAATGGTTTCCAGTGACTTCCGTGAAATAGCATATTTATTGCTTAACGAATACGCAGTATCACCAGACGCAACTAAAATATAACGCCGACCGCTTGACTCACTAAATACGCCTTGTGCCGCATTTTTGGCGTGTCCAATTGCTACGCTGTTTTTAACTATAATCGGTTGATTAGTTTGCCAACTGGCTAATTGATTAGAATTAGATTTTGTGCTGCTACTATTTTGAAGACTTGAATTACTCGCGCCATATTTCAATAAATACTGTTGCGCCTCAGTAGAGTTACCGTAATTACTCACGAGAACCTTGCCAATCGTATCACGATAGGAGATAAACTCATGCCGATGACTAATATTTGCATTATCATCAATCATACCTTGCAGGATGCGAATATGCAACCACATGGTTTGCGGTGTTTGTGAACCACTAAATTTAGTAATATAAAAGTTAGCTAATTGAATATTATTTTGATCAAAATGCAGTTTGGCTAACGCAATATAACTATCTTGCGGAATATTCCGAAAGGTTAACGATCTGAGATAATCAGCATTGGCGACAGTTAAATCTTTTTGCTTATAATAACAATTGCCACGGCTATAATAGCCAATTTCTGGAGTAAAATAAAGTGGATTATTTAACGCCAAAGCAAAATTTGCATTCGCATCGCTATACCGCTTTTGATCACACAAAAATACTGCATAATTAACATAGGCTTCAGAATAGCCATCTTTTAAATTTAACGCCTGCTTAAAATCCGCTTCGGCATTACTCGGTTTATCCAATTGTTGATAAATCATGCCACGGATCATATACGCTCGTGCATTACTCGGTAAAGTTGTAATTGCCAAATTAACGCGATCCAATGCAACCTGGGGTGCACTGTGTTTCTGATATTCAATCGCTAGATCGACGTAAGTATCCGAAAGTTTATTTTTATCAATCACATTATTTTGCACCGTACCATCACTATTGATAGTCTTCGTCACACAAGCACTATTCAGCGCAAAAACCAACATTAA
>JAIETT010000253.1 GCA_019744945.1 Burkholderiales bacterium | reverse complement strand
TAAAATAATGCTTAAAGTTATATTATTACAACATAATAGAAAATCACATCAGCTCATCGGCGATGCATTTCATTATTTTTGCAAACTCGCTAAGCGCACCGTCACCGCATTTTTATGTCCATCAAGACCTTCTAAATCGGCCAAAATTTCTACGGTTGGACCTAAATGACGGATTCCGTCTTCGGATAAATTTTGATATGAAATTGACTTCATAAACGCAATCACATCTAAACCACTATACATCTGCGCATAACCATAGGTTGGTAACACATGATTAGTTCCGCTGGCATAATCACCTACCGATTCAGGCGTCCAGGCACCGACAAATACCGACCCAGCATTCATAACTTGTGGCAAATAACTTTCCGCAGCTTCAATTTGTAAAATCAAATGCTCTGGCGCATATTGATTGGAAATCGCAAAAGCCTCGCTAATATCCTCGGCAATAATCATCGCGCTTTTTGCCAAGGCTTGTTCAATAATTTCTTTGCGCGATAAATATGCGGTTTGGCGTACAACTTCAAGTTGAACTTGCTCCGCTAATTCTGCCGAGGTTGTAACCAAAATAACTTGTGCCGCCACATCATGTTCAGCTTGGGCTAATAAATCACTCGCCACAAACACGGGATTAGCTTTAGCATCAGCAATTACTAACACTTCCGATGGTCCAGCTGGCATATCCATTGCCGCACCTTGATGATGTTGTGCCGCTTGAATTTTAGCCTCAGTTACATATTTATTGCCTGGGCCAAATATTTTATAGGTTTTTGGAATTGACTCAGTACCAAAAGCCAAAGCTGCAACGGCTTGTGCACCACCAACTTTATACACCGCATCAATGCCACACTCTTTAGCTGCAAATAAAATCGCTGGATTAATCGTGCCATCTTTACTCGGTGGTGTTACTAAAATTTTGGTTGGACAACACGCAATTTCCGCAGGAATCGCCAACATCAACATGGTTGATACCAACGGCGCGGTTCCACCCGGAATATACAAACCAACTTTTTCAATTGGACGGAAAATTTTACCTAATTTAGTGCCATTTTTTTCAAACTCAAATGGTTTCGGCGCACTAACGCTATGATAATGCCGAATATTTTCAATTGCGTCCAAAATCGCTTGTTTTTCAAGCGCAGACAGGGTTTCAATGCTCGCATATTCCTCAGGACTAACAACCAACGAGCCCAATTTAACCCCGTCAAATTTCTCCGCATAATCATACAACGCGGCATCACCACGTGCACGCACATCATCAATAATCCCCTTAACCAAACTAGTTAATGCAGCATCATCGCTGCTACTGCTACGGCTTAAAACCTGTTCTTGTTCGCAGGCATTTAATTTATTCCAGATTACAACTCTCACACTTAGTTCCTTTTCTAAAATTCTTGGTAAATTTTGGTGTAACATTTAATGTTATCATAAAATCAGTGATACCATTATTTCTTCATTTTACGATGTCATATCACTCATCCTGAGTTCAGCTTCCTTATCAAAAATAAGACCACATGCTGTTTTCAACAAATATCATTGCTTATCAGTTAAAAATACGTTAAATATGACATTTGGTTTTATATAGCTCTCATCAAAAATTGAGTTATATTTTACAATAGACATTATAGCAATTTGATCAGTTGAAAAATGACATGTAGAAGAATTTGAGCATATTTCTGATAAATTTAAGTTACTCTCTATTGATAAACTTAAAAGTTTTGCATTAGAATTATTAGGATAATTTGCATAAATATATTTTGACACTGGTGCAATAGGAATTACTTGTTCTTGACCTGCTCGAATAGATAGCCATCTAGGTTTATACAGTTTATTTATTGATGGATCGCCCAATATTTCTTTACCATTCAAGGCAAAAAATCTAGCCGTTACATGTTTTGCAGTGACATCTGAATTATTTTTAGCTATAGCCACAACATATGATTCATTAATCCCTATAAAATTTCTGAATTCGAATCTTTCTATCACCAAGTTCGTTGGATGTTGATCTTGAATTAGTCTATCTTGATATGATAAATTTGTTTTACCATTGTCACTAGGTGGCATAAAAAGTGAACTACCAAATACCACCGCCAAAACTTTCTCTTTGCAATCCGTATTATCTTTAACGGCTTGCAATAAATCAACTTGACTAAATCCGTTATACCAACTATATGAATAATTTATACTCGCAGCCAAATTAGCAAATGTTTTAATAAACCTATTGAGTTCAGCCTTTATTCCTGCCTGAATACTTTGATTATTTCCACTCAAATAAACTGTTCCGCAAAGCTTATTAGATAAATCATACGTAATGCTCTCCATTTTTTGTAAAGTCTCATCTCTACTATCTGCGAATATAAAAGTTGAAATAGTGATAAGTAATACAAATAATAATTTACGCATGATCAACCTTTTAAGTTAGTAATATGGGGATCGAAATTTTGTCATTTTTTCGACATGTTTTTTTTATCTTGTATAAAAATTGGCAAATTTATATACACGTTAATTTCTCATGTACAAATATTATTCAATAAATTTAATAACTTATGGAACATCATTAAATGTACAGGCGTCAATAAAGACTCTCCCTAAGTTAGTTACAGAATAAAATGACTTTTCAATAACTAAAGTGTCCAACGGCATAAACTTTTTATTATTAACTTGCAATTCATAAATTTGTTTACTATCAGAATATTGATTGATTAATTTGTCATAAGTGCTCTCATCAATCTTAAAGGCTCCAACATTATCCTGTAGTACGCTTAAAGAGACTAAATTCTCCAAATGAATGGAAACTCTTTGAGGTTCTAAAGTTAGCTCACTACACAAATGAGTTAACTTATATGATAAATCGTGATATGTTGAATTATTTGAATTCTTCGCTCGAAAAACAATATAATATAGATCAGTTATACCTTTCAAATGATTAATTATTCTTGCTTCATCAGGAGCCATATTGTTAATTTTCTCAATAAATCCAGGATGAATCAAATCAACTTTATCGCTATTTGATGCGTTAGCAAGTTCCTGATTACTAGTGTAACTTAATTTCTCAATAATAGGTATTGCAATTTCAGGTTCTACTTCTTTTATTTTATCAATTGGAGTTTTATTAAGTTTGTTGCAATATTTTGCAAAGTTTCTTTGTGCATAAACATTACAAAATTTAATGGGTAGCGTAATAGTATTTACTAGACCAAACACGTTACCAAGAGCTTGTCCAATTTGAGCTGTTGCAGGCAAAGCTAACTGTTTTATTATCTCGTTAGCGGAATCAGTTATATCAACTTTTATAGGTGAATCCATTTAATTACTCCAAATTTTAAAATCACCAAAATTAGGTCACTACCAACAATCCTATTCCATCATTTTTTCAATTGGCAACACCAAAATTGACGATGCGCCGATGCTTCTTAATTTTGCAATGGTATCCCAGAACACACCTTCTTTACTCACCACATGCACTGCAAC
>JAIETT010000210.1 GCA_019744945.1 Burkholderiales bacterium | reverse complement strand
GTAATCCACAGAATGATACTCATTGGTGCGATATGGAGTATAATAAATTATTGAGTAAAGGTGATGCGGAGCAAAATCCAACATTACAGCAACAAGATTATTTTGCCGCGCTACAACGTGCACAAGATGCCTATATTGCGATTCCGCTCTTCCAATTTTCGTTTAATCGCATGGTAAAACCTTATGTGCAAGGTTATGAGATTGAGCAAAATTATTTGGATCATGTGCAGTCGAAATGGTTGAAATTAGACAGTAGTAAATAAAGAAATGTCGCCTTAGCGGCATTTCTTTATTTAGACACAATTGTGTCAATATTAATACAAAAAACGTATAGCATCTATACGTTTTTTGTTATTGCAATAAGATAAAATAATTGTTATAATCTAGCATAATTAATTAAATTTTGGCACGCATTTGGTTAAGTTGCCATGACTTAACGTAGCATTAAATTACTTAGTGTTGTATTTTATTAACTATTGGGCAATATATTGTTTGAATTATTAAAGTAGGTGTTTTTTGAGATATAGGAATTAAAGATGATGTGGTTAGGGTTAAATAATTATTCTTCGAAACAAATTATTGGTCTGCTAGTTATTTCTAGTTTACTGCTAATTGAGAATATTGATGCACATATCCTTAATGTTGCGATTCCTCAGTTGGCAACTGCGTTTAATACTTCAGTTTTTACAATTAAATTAGCGGTAACCGCTTATTTAATTGGACTAGCGATTTTTATTCCGATTAGTGGTTGGGTTGCTAATCGATTTGGTGCTAAAAATACGTTGATTTTTTCGATAACTTTATTTACGACTATGTCAATGGCTTGTGGAATGGCAAATTCAATAGCTTGGCTAGTTGTTTGTCGCTTGCTTCAAGGGTTAGCTGGTGCATTTATGGTTCCAGTTGGGAGCTTGTTATTGTTGAAGATTTTTGATAAATCTGAATTAGTTAAAACGTATACCTTGATGAGTATTCCTGTTATGTTTGGACCAATTATGGCACCAATTCTAGGTGGTTATTTGGTAACCTATTTTTCATGGAATTATATTTTTTGGATTAATTTGCCTATTGGCGCACTAGCTTTATACGCTACGTTACGGTATGTTGATAATTATTATGAGGTTCAACAAGCATTTAATTTTCGTAATTTTATATTTTTAGCTTTATTTTTGTTTTGTTTGAGTTTCTGGTTAGACATTTGTCTTGATGAGGATATTAAGACCTGGATTAAATATAGTTTATTTTTGGGAAGCATTTTATTCGGTGCAATTTATGCGAATTTAGAGCACAAATCTAATTTCCCTGTAATTCGCTATCATTTGTTTAAGTTAAGAGTTTTTCGTCGTTGCTTTATTGGAACAGGGATTCTCCGAGCCGCTTTGGGAGGACGCTTATTTCTGTTAGCGGTGTTTTTAGAAGTTGCCTTTCATCTAAATGCGCTACACGCTGGGTTTTTCTTCATATTCATGTCAGTTGGTGTACTTTCATCACGCACCTTTGTGCGCTTTTTTATTGAAAAATTTGGTTTTAAAGTTACCTTAACTTGTGCTAATTTATGTAGTGTTGCGGTTTTTATGTCATTAGCTGCAATGGATAGCGCAAATTGGCTAGTTGCTGTAATAATGTTTTTGAATGGTGCTTTTACGACCGCTCAGTTTATGTGTTTTAATATTTTATTTTACGATGAAGTGGAGTCTTCTGATTATGCTTCAGCTGTAAGTTTAACCGCTACTTGGCATCAACTTGGTTTATCGTTTGGAGTAATAGTTTCGGCTACAATTTTGCATTTATTAGGAGAAAGTGATCATAAACAGCTTTCAATTAGTTCTTTTCATTATGCTTTTATTGCCTCAGCGTTGATAAATCTCTCTTGTCAGTTGGTGATTAACGGATTACAAGATGGCGATGGTAGTTCACTTACTAAAAAACGCGTTTAACAAATAAAGTAAGTGGTGGCTAAGTGTGCAGATTAAGCGAATTAAGAGTTGTTGCCATTAGGTTATAGGTTTATGCTAATTTAAAAGTAGCATATTTAAGTTGAGGAGTTAAGATGAAATTGAATCAAGTTATTGAAAATACTATAACTAAAGCTGGAACCATTAGACCACTGAAAATAGTTATTGCACCAGCTGGATTCAAGGAGTCACTTAGTACCCATGATGTTGCTGATGCCATTGAAGCGGGGTTTCGAGAGGTTTGGTCTGATGTTCCAATGGTTAAGCTACCGATTCCAGATGGTGGTGAAGGGTTTACATTAGCGATGGTGGGGGCTACATCTGGTGAAGTTGAATATATTGATGTTACTGGACCACTTGGCGAAATTGTGAGAGCTCCATTGGGGTTTTTAGGCGGTGCAGGAATACGAACGGCGGTCATTGAAATGGCAGCGGCAGCAGGTCTGAGTTTAATTCCGCGTACCCATCGAAATCCATTGCTAACTACAACTTTTGGGGTTGGTGAACTTATTTTGGCGGCATTAGATCGTGGTGCAAAAAAAATTCTTATAGGCTGTGGCGACTCAGGTACGAGCGATGCAGGAACTGGAATGATTTGTGCTTTAGGAGCTAGACTTCTTGATAAGGATCGAGTTGATATTGAGCCTGGCGCACAGGGTTTGCTTTTCCTAAATGAAATTGATCTTAGCAATCTTGATCAACGGTTGTCTAAGGTTGTTGTGGAAGCGGTTTGTAATACGACTAATGTACTCTGTGGCGAGAATGGCGTTGCTAGAGTTTATGGTCCACAAAAAGGCGCGAGTGCTGCAGATGTTGAAGTTATGTCAAAGGGATTGGTACGCTATGCTAAATTAGCGCAACCATTCGTAATTGCAGATATTTTTGGCATTACGCATGATCTTGCGACTATGCCTGGTGGTGGTGCATCAGGCGGTCTTGGTGCATCGTTAGTTGCAATTTTAAAATGCCATTTACGTTCGCGCTTTGATGTAGTGTTTGATTATGTGCCGCTTGATGACGCATTAGATGGCGCTAGTTTTGTAATAACTGGTGAGGGTTCAATTGATTTTCAAACGCCACTGGGTAAAGTTCCTGCGGAGGTAGCTCGCCGTGCAATAAAATATAATGTTCCATGTATTGGGTTAGCAGGTATGTTGGGTAAAGGCTACTTAGATGTTAACGCGATGGGGCTTGGTGCGGTGTTTTCAATAATTGATCGTCCGCGAAGTCTAGATTCAGCAATTGAAGATGCAAAAAGACTCATAGCAGAATCAGCAACTCAGATTGCTAAGCTGATCGAGCTATGTTTAAATATGCCAATACATCCAGTAAGCAAAGATTGAACTAGATTATCCTGCACTATTACGGTTTAGTAACAGTGGAATTAGCATTAGCGTAATTCCCCTGTGGTAAATTATTTAACCAGTTGATACAGCTCTTTATATTGTGGATCTTTTAAAGTGTCTTTAAAGCTGGCTTTGTAAACTGGAAAGGCAATTAAATCCAATTTCACCATGGCAATCGCGGC
>JAIETT010000006.1 GCA_019744945.1 Burkholderiales bacterium | reverse complement strand
ACAACCACCTGTAACTGTTCAAATAAATCCAAATCTGGCACGCTAGTTACATGAGTTATCAACAGGTCGAGTAAACCAATTTGATCTTTTATGCCGCCAATCGAGCTACTTTGAAAAAAAATAATATTATTTTGCATAATTTAACTAATTTTAACTTTAAAAAAAGACGCAGCGAATTGCGCCAAAATCACGGTTTTATAAGGGTTTTTAGCCACTTGGATGACAAACTTATCCACAAAATCTCATGTCAAGAAATAATTTAATTTATTTTTTTACTTGACAAACATAATGTCATTGATTTAATTGAATATTTAATTTTATTCCACAACTTTGAAAATGGCTTAAAAGCTTGCATTTGCAGGGGTTTTCAACGATTTTCAAAGGGTTACCCACAGAGTTACCCACAGCTTTTGTGGATAAGCAAAAAATCTCTAAATATACCGAAACTTAGCCCCAAAATTGCGCTTAGTCACAAATTTAGCGTGCGTGAGACCAGCCGCTAAAATTTTTAATTGCCGGACAAAATTTAATTAATTGAAAATCAGCAATAAAAACAGGTTCTCTTCATAAAACACCTATTCGTCAAGATCGCTTTACGCCACAAGCGATCAATAATCATTTATTTCAGTCGATTTATCAACTTAAACCAGTTAATCACCAAGCCAAAATACCATCGGCTAAATTATATAAATTGGTAAATTGATGTGCTAAGAGAATTTGGCAGGCATACGCGCTTCTAACGCCAGCTTTGCAATACACAATCAGTTCCTGCTCTCGGTATTCATCAAGCTCCGCAATACGCTCTGCAAGCTGATCTAGCGGGATTAGAATAGATCCTGGCAGACAAAACTCTTGGTGTTCATATTCTTGGCGCACATCCAAAAGAACCAAATTTGGCTCGCTAAGCATGCGCTGCTTAAGTTCTTGCGCATAAATTAATTTAAACATCTAACATTATCTCCATTAAGTACGTTAATTAACACCTAACGGTACCAATTTAAAAATAAATTCTAACCAATTAACTCTCGGACGATACAGAATATGATAAAACCGCCGCTGATTGCTCGGAATTATTAACACTGTTAATCTACATCGATTTAAACTTCAATCAAAGCCTCAACCTGATCGTAAGCAAGAGCTATTGCACGTAAACACCCAAATCTTTATTATCAATTAAAATCTCAATATTCGGCTCATTTTGTAATACTGGATAAATTTCCTGTACAAACCAAGCGACGAGCGCATCATCGCGCAGCACCGCCGTACCATTATTAATAAATACATTTAAGGTAATTTCTTTGAAATTAGCTCGTGCAAGCGCAATATCATTCATAATTTGTGCTCGTGTTTGTCCTTGAACGCAAATTAATAAGCAGCAGGCATAAAATTTTTCGCCAAGATCGGCTAAATTTGCAGTTGAAAAAGGCTTATTTAACACTCGTGCACGAAACTCATCATCAAAAGTTTCAATTCCGATTCGATAACGAATTTCTTGATTCGGAAAAAATTGACGAATTTCAGCTAAACGTTTACGATAACCATAATAAACTTCAAAATACAATATCCGCACTTGTTGTTGCTCAATTTTAAGCTTAATTGCATCCAGCACCACTTGAGGTAACTCAAATACCGAGCCAGAATTTAAAATCTCCACAACGCCATATTCGCCAGTAATTTGTTGAATTATTTCAGCATTTACGCTTTGAATCTCTTCTAAACTAATCGAATTATCTAAAATATAATTACAAAAGCTGCATTTACCATATAAACAAGGCAGTGACTTAAGTAATAATATTTCACGAGGAATTTTGGCGTGAATTTTACTATAACGCTGCATATTAAACCTCAATAACTTTCTTTTTGATCGCTACCGACCAATAAACAAATGGCGTATCTAAAACTGAAATTATGGTGCGTAAAACACAGGAAGTGATAAATATTTGTAACATATAACTCATCGGGAAAACACCACTAAACGCAATAATCGTAAAAATAGCATTGTCAATCAGCTGACTAACTAAAGTGCTCATGCCATTACGAATCCAAATCTGTGCAAAACTCGGGAATCTTTTACGCCAAAACTGATAGGCAAAAATATCGTAACTTTGCGAAATCGCAAACGCGCACAAACTGGCGACAACTAAACGTGGGAAAAAACCAAAGATATTCAGTAGCGAATTTTGGGCTTGGTCATAACTACTTGGGATAAGTTGCAAGGATAAATACATAATCACCGTCGTTGCAAAAACACAAAACAGACCTAACCAAATTATTTTACGCGCGGTCTCTTTACCATAATTTTCGGAAAGAATATCTGAAATGAGATAGACGCCAATATAGCTAATATCACCCATCGAACCATTTAGACCAAATAGCTGCACTTGCTTAAGCGCCTGAACATTCGCCAGAATAATTGACAAAATTGCAAAAAGAAATAAGCCTAATTTACCCCATAATCTGAAAGCAACTAAGGTTAAACTAAAATTAGCCAGAATTAAAATTAGCCATAAGACTTCATTGTAGTAAATTTTTTGCTCCAATAAAATTAAAATTTCAGGCGCCAGTATAACCTATTCAATCGAGAACTAAGCTTATAAGTGATAAATTTCTTCGGGTGGATTAACCGTCACATTGCGTTCAAAGTCATACCACATTACCAAGGCTTCACACAAACCATATATCAGATCCGGCTGCGTTGCGGATTTAACCACATGCTCTAGAAAAACTTTTTTGCGCTCGACTTTAACTAAATAGGTTTCAATTAAGATAGTTTCAGGATAATTAACTTGTTTTTTAAAGCTAAAACTCGTATGCAATAAAATAGGTGCACTTTGTGCCTTACCGTCGTAGGCCAAATTATAATGGCGCATCAATTCAAAACGCGCCTCTTGGACATACAAAAAATAAGCGGTATTGTTCAAATGATTATACGCATCCAAATCACCCCAACGAATTGCAAACTCATGGCTATGTAATAATTTTTTTGACAGCATCACGCCCCTTAATTACGCAAAAAATTTCGCAAAAACATCTACTTCTTCACGAGCAGTACGATAACTATTAATTAATGCCGTGGTGTCTTCATAGCCCAGCGCCAGACCACATAAAACTAGATTATCATCACTATACCCCAAATGCTCACGCACGATATCAGGATACTCGGCTAATGCAGCTTGTGCACAACTGGCTAAACCCAACTCAGTTGCCATTAGCATCACCGATTGCAAGAACATCCCGCAATCCATAAACGAACCTTTATCAACTAATTTATTTATAAAAAAATACAGTACCACAGGTGCGCCAAAGGCGGTGTAATTTTGCTCCCATTGGAGTAAGCGCTTATCTTGATCTTGGCGTGTAATGCCTAAGGTTTGATACATTTGTAACCCGCACGCCAAGCGCCGATGTTTCATGGCTAAAGGTAAACTACTCGGATAATAATTATAATCGAGTTTCTTGGGCGCACCCTCGCGAAAAGCCTGCAC
>JAIETT010000319.1 GCA_019744945.1 Burkholderiales bacterium | reverse complement strand
AAAAGCTATAAAATTGATTTTAATGGTTTTAGTGTTCAATCGCGCCTTTATGAAATTGATGTAGTTGGTTACGCTAATAATCGGGTTAACAAACTGAGTCTTTTTGATGTTGAAAGTGTTGATCAATCAATTGTCGGCGATGGAATCACGTTTGATAAAAATGATATTGCCAAAAATTTGACTTTATTTTTATATCCTGATGATAGTGATGAATCAGGGCATTTATTGCGGATTTATCAACAATATTTTATGGTAAGTAATGCGGTTAATTTAATTTTTGATGATCTTCAAGCAAATAATTTCGCGTTAAATGATCTAGCCTCGCATGCGGTAATCCAAATTAATGATACTCATCCAACGTTGGTTATTCCAGAGTTAATTCGTCAGCTAGAGTTAAAAGGTCTAAAACGTGATCGAGCGATTGAAATTGTTAAACATTGTGTAGCATATACCAACCATACGATTTTAGCCGAAGCACTAGAGAAATGGCCATTGGCATATCTAGAAAAAGTAGTACCACATTTGATGGATATCATTCGTTACTTAGATGCGAAAGTTAAACTTGAGTATCCTAATCAAGGTGTTGATATTATTGATGAACAAAATCGTGTGCATATGGCGCATATTGCGATTCATTATAGTTTCAGTGTTAATGGTGTGGCTGCACTTCATACGGAAATTTTGAAAAACAGTGAGTTAAAGAAATTTAATCAAATTTATCCAGCTAAATTTAATAATAAAACCAATGGAATTACATTTAGACGTTGGTTGATGGAAACTAATCCAGAGTTAACCAGTTATTTAACTGAATTAATTGGACCTGACTTTAAGCGTGATGCGTTGAAATTGCAAGGATTACTCAAACAACATGATAATCCAGTTGTTTTAGCTAAATTAATGCAAATTAAACATCTTAAAAAACAGCAGTTTATTGATTTTGCAAAAACTTCATTTGGGGTTAGCTTAAATCGTAATGCTATTTTCGATGTACAAATTAAGCGAATTCATGAATATAAACGCCAGCAGATGAATGCGTTATACATTATTCATAAATATCTTGAGGTTAAAGCAGGGAATTATCCACTGCGTCCAATTACATTTATCTTTGGTGGTAAGGCTGCTCCTGCATACACTATTGCTAAACATGTTATTCATTTGATTTTATGCTTGCAGGATTTAATTAATAATGATCCTAAAGTTAGTCAACATTTACAAGTACTGTTTGTTGAAAATTATAATGTAACGGTTGCCGAAAAATTAATTCCAGCCGCGGATGTTTCAGAGCAAATTTCACTGGCTTCAAAAGAAGCGAGTGGTACTGGTAATATGAAATTTATGCTAAATGGCGCGGTGACGATTGGAACAATGGACGGTGCGAATGTAGAAATCGCTGAATTAGTTGGTGCAAAAAACATCTATACCTTTGGTAAAGACAGTGACACGATTATTGATCTATATAACAAAGGTAGTTATAAGTCATATGGTTATTATCTTGGTGAACCTTTAATTAAACGTGCGGTAGATTTTATTTTATCGGATGAGTTAGTTGCGGTTGGTGATAAAGAGAAATTATCTACATTGCACCATGAGCTAATTAGTAAAGATTGGTTTATGACTTTAATTGATTTAGTTGAATATATCCAAGTCAAGGATCAAATGTTTGCTGATTATGAAGATAGCGATCGTTGGGCTAAAATGAGTTTAATTAATATTGGCGAAGCTGGATTCTTTAGCTCAGATCGCACAATTGCTGAGTATAATCGCGATATTTGGAAGATTTAAATGTAACTATATAAAAGGGGATTATGTTATGAAAAAGGCTGGTGCATTAGTCGCGGTTTCAAGTTTACCTTCTGCTTACGGAGTTGGTGATTTTGGTCCACAGGCATATGAGTATATTGATATTTTAGCGCAGATGAAACTAAAAATATGGCAAGTGTTACCTTTGAATCCTTTGGGTTATGGTAATTCTCCATATCAGCCGTATTCATCATTTGCTGGTGATGATATCTATATTAGCGTTGATAAATTGGTTGCTGATGGGCTTTTAAATCAATCTGATGCGGTTGAGTTTAAGTCCAATGCGACAATCATTGATTACGGCGCAGTGCGTGCTCATAAGACTAATATGTTGCAAACTGCATTTGCTAATTTCATGACTAATTCTCAATTAAAGGCAGAACTCGAGGCTTTTGTAGCCAAAACTAGTTGGGCTTATAATTACGCGGTATTTGTAACTTTCAAAAAAGATAATCATCATAAAGCTTGGAATTTATGGCCACGTGAGTATAAAAGTTGGATTAAAGATAAGAAATTAGATTTGTCTGCATATAAAGAACAAATTGATTATGAATTATTTTTACAATTTATTTTTAGTCGCCAATGGTTAGAGTTGAAAGCTTATGCGAATAGTAAAAATATTGAAATCATGGGCGATATTCCAATTTATTTAGGGTTTGATTCTCTAGATGTTTGGGAAAATCAGGATATGTTCCTTCTTGATGCTGAGCAAAATCCTACTTTTGTAGCTGGTGTTCCGCCAGATTATTTTTCAGTAACAGGTCAGCGCTGGGGTAATCCAATTTATAATTGGGAAAATTTAGCTAAAAATAATTTTAAATTCTGGATTGATCGCTTACAAGGAAATATGCAAGCTTTTGATATAATTAGAATTGACCATTTTAGAGCTTTTGATACTTATTGGCAAATTCCAGCCAGTTGTCCTACGGCAATTGATGGTGAATGGGTTGAAGCGCCTGGTTATGCATTATTTGATACAATTTATAAAGAATTACCAGATATCAAAATTGTGGTGGAAGATCTTGGTGATTTACGTCCTGAAGTTCTTGAGTTAAGAGACCATTACAAATTACCTGGGATGCAAATTTTTCAATTTGTATTTGATGTGCAAGGTGAGAATGATAAACTAAAAGAATTAGTTAACACTATTATTTACACAGGTACTCATGATAATAGCACTTTAATGGGCTGGTATTGGTCATTAAATACATGGAACCGGAAGTTATTAAAACGTTTCTTTAAAGCTAATGATATGAGCATTACACATAAAATGTTGCAATATTCTCTAAATTGTAATGCATCTTATGTGATTTTCCCAGCTCAAGATATTCTTGGTTTGGGGGATTATGCACGAATGAATTTCCCAAGCACTATTGGTTCGCCAAATTGGGAATGGAAAATGGCTAATTTGGCAGGCTTGAAGGCTGAGGCTACGTGGCTAGGTGCTGCAGTTGCTAAATCTGGACGCTAAATTTAAACTTAATTAACAAGCCACGTTTAATATCGTGGCTTTTCGATTAACAAGATTAATAAATAAAATTAGCTAAACAATAATTGATTCTTTGGTTCTTTAGAATTATTATGTCATTGTCCATAGAGCCAATAAAATCACATTTCATGATGGCGTGATTTAGATTGGCTCTCATCTACCTAATTGTGGCTAATCATGAACCACTAAAATCGAATGAGATT
>JAIETT010000190.1 GCA_019744945.1 Burkholderiales bacterium | reverse complement strand
TCGGTACGTGAACAAATGAGTCAAATTTTACGCTTGCTGCGCGAAGCTGGCAAAACTAATTTCTACGCCTTATTTCCACTCCAACTAGGGGTACAATATATCGTGGTAAATTTTATCGCTATTTTAGAATTGGGTAAAGAAGGCATGATTAGCATCGTTCAAGATGAACAACGCAATATTTTTGTGGATTTAGTGTAAGCTATGCAACAACTCTCGCACATCAAAAACGTCATTGAAGCCTGCTTACTTAGCGCCAGTGATATTATCGATCATGAGCAATTAGCCGCAGTCTTTGATCATCAAATTAGCCATGAACGCATCCGCTTAATCATTGATGAAATTAGTGCCGATTATAATCAACGCGGCATTGAATTACTCAAGGTTGCCAGCGGTTATCGCTTTCGTTCCAAACCCGAATATCAAAGTTATTTAAATAAACTTTATGCTACCAAACCCGCACGTTATTCGCGGGCAGTGATGGAGACGCTGGCTATTATCGCTTATCGCCAACCAGTTACCCGTGGCGAAATTGAAAATTTACGCGGGGTTGCGGTAAATAGCCTAATTATTCAAACCTTATTTGAACGCGGTTGGATAGAGGTAATTGGGCACAAACAATTACCTGGGCGTCCAGAATTACTTGCCACCACGCATAAATTTTTGGATGATTTGGGTGTTCAAGCTCTCGATGAATTACCACCACTACCTAATTTACAAGAATCACTTATTCGTAATCAAGATCATGATCTAATTGAAGAATATGATCATCAAAAGGACAAAAACAATGACAACTCCAAATAACCCACCCTCAGCCCTCGAAGAATTAATGGAATTTCCTTGTGACTTCAATTTAAAAGTCATGGGCTATAATCAACCCGAATTAGTCAGCGAAGTGTGTGCAATCATCGCCGCTAATTGCAGCGATTTTGACCCCGAAGGTAATGTCACCACGCGGGCAAGTAGCTCGGCTAAATACGTGGCATTAACCGTAATGATGCGCGCGGAATCAAAAGCTCAATTGGACGTAATTTATCAAGCACTTCACAATCATCCGCTGGTAAAAATAACCTTATGATGATTCCAGCTAACATAAAATCAATTGGCAAAATTGACTATCACGCCTGTTGGGAGCAAATGAAGCAATTTACCGAATTGCGCGATAGCTCGACGCCTGATGAACTGTGGCTGGTCGAACATGATCCAGTTTTCACCCTTGGTTTAGCTGGCAAAGAAGAACATATCTTAATTAAAGATCATTCAATTCCAATTATCCGCAGCGATCGTGGTGGGCAAGTTACCTATCATGGGCCACAACAAATTGTAATCTATATTTTGATTGATATCAAGCGCTTAGAATTTTCGATTCGGGAATTGGTCACGCGAATTGAAAATGGTGTAATTAGCTATTTGGCAGAATTTGGCATCCTTGCCAATGGCGATCGTGATGCACCTGGGGTGTATGTTGCAGGCAAAAAAATTGCCTCACTGGGGCTGAAAATTCGCAAAGGCTGTAGTTATCACGGTTTAAGTTTTAATTTTAATTTAGATAAAACCCCATTTAGCTATATTAACCCGTGTGGTTATGCAGGCTTACAGGTGGTAAATTTAAGTGAATTAATCTCGGGTGATGTAGAGTTAAATTTTGCGACAAGTGCTAAGCGTTTGGCAGAGTGTCTGAATAGACAAATTTACACTTAGGCGGTTTAATAATAATTTGATATAACAGGCTAAAAATTTCAAGCGTAAATTAGCCTGTGCGGCGCAAATCACTTGTACATAATTCTGTCATAAAGAGAAAATTCTGTATTATTAATATTAATCACTTAGCTGTTGATTTGAATTTTGGATATATAGTTATATCTAATAGTATGTTAATGAGTTGCGCTAGAACAACAAAATATTCCAATATGATTATTTTAAGGACTTATTTATGACTCTAACTTTATCTGAAATTAAACAACTTCCCAAAGTTCAACTCCACGATCATTTAGATGGTGGTGTGCGTCCACAAACGATTGTAGATCTAGCTCGCCAACAACAAATTACACTTCCAAGCACCAATGCCGACGAATTAGCGCGCTGGTTTTACCAAGAATCGACCGCCAAAGACTTGCAACGGTGCTTAGCCGCCTTTGCCATTAGCTGCTCAGTGATGCAAACTGAAGCCGCGCTAGAACGAGTTGCCTATGAAATGATCGAAGATATGTTTAATGACAATGTTCGGTATATTGAAACCCGTTTTTGTCCTTACTTACATCGAGCACAAGGACTTAGTGATCAGCAAATTATAGACAGCGTCATCCGCGGTTTAGAACGCGGACGTGAAGAATTTAAGGTTGAATTTGGTGTGTTAATTTGTGGCATTCGTAATTTTGCAGATGAAATAAATTTACAAATGGCTGAATTAGCGTGCTTAAATATTGGCAAAGGTGTGGTTGGCTTTGATTTCGCAGGTGCTGATTTAGGCTTCCCATTAGCTAATCAAACTAAAACCCTACAATTACTTAAGCGGCATAACATCCCGCTAACTACACATGCGGGAGAGGCGGCGAATTTAACGGCAATCATCGAAGCTCTCGATTGTGGCGCAACTAGAATTGGACATGCCTGCAATTTCTATAACGACATGTCCAATCCCGAATTAATTAGCGCAACTAAACAACGCATACTCGAGCAAAAAATTCATATTGAAATTAATTTATCGAGTAATTTAGGCACTGGCGTAGTTAAGTCTCTATCGGCTCATCCAGTTAAATTATTTCTTGACCAAGGCTTTAGCATTGCTCTAAATACCGATGATCGCTTAATGTTTAATAACACCTTAAGTGAAGAATATTTTATGTTTATGAATCATTACCAATTAGATTTGGCGGCATTTAAACAGATGAATCAATCCGCAATGCGTGCATCATTTGCCAGCGCAGAAATTAAATCTAAAATCTTACACGACTTAGCTTAAAAGAATCTACTGCTTACGAATTTCAAGCTAATTGCATAAGTTAGCTTGAAATTTCAAACGCTTATTAGCACAACACAATCTATACCCAATTAAGGCAAAAACACGGCTAAGCATCTAGGTTTTTACGCACCCAATTAACCATTCCAGCGACGCTGCTAAAATCATTAAACGAGCGCACCTTCAGCGGAAGCTGTAGATTATTCACAATGCTACTTAAAGCGTTACCCGAGCCAAGCTCCAAAATTACCGTCGCACCTAATTCGTACATGACTTCAATCGTCCGACTAAAGTAGATTGTTTCAGAAATTTGGCGGCTCAACAAATTCAGTCCATCTTTCGCCTGATACAGCACTTGATTATCGACACTCGCAATAATTGGTGCAGAGAATGGCGACCAAGCTTGTTGCATTAATTGCGCCAAAAATGCCTGACTAGCGCTATGGAGCAGTGGTGTATGTGAGGCTAATTCAACTTTTAACATGACTAATTTTGCCATCGGATAAGTCTGAGTCAGCGCTACCGATAATTGTTGCAACTTAGTTTTAAGTCCACCAATTACATAACTATC
>JAIETT010000292.1 GCA_019744945.1 Burkholderiales bacterium | reverse complement strand
TAATTCATTTCGGCAAGACTACCATCTTTCTTGGAGTAACTAAACGGATGGCAACCGCGCGCGCAATACTTGGCTTTTAGTTCTGGATTAGCCTTGGTAAATAACTCACCAGCAGCAATTAATGCCACAAAATTCTCATGCCAATAAATACCATAACCACCAAACATGGCTTTAGCCCGTAAATTGCCTAAAAAAGCTAAAACATCGCCTAAAATATAATCTTTAAAGCTCGTATCACGCACCATATCTCACTCCAATCGCAACGAATAATTAATTCCGACTAGTTAATTTGCCTAATAATGGATTGGCACTATTTTGTTGCGCCACAAAACGCGCTTCATCACTCACGCGAACCACATAAAAGACATCATTCAAGGCACCAATTACATCCGCCATGTCGAGCTCTTCAATTGCGTCATTAATCAATTCATCAACATCACCCTCACCGTCTTCGCTTTCCCACATGGTTTTTAAATCGGCGTGTAACTCAGCAAAATCCGCCGCAACTTCGGCAGACATAAAGCTTAAGTCAACCTGTTGGCTCAATTTAAAAAATGCGATGCACAGCGTAAATAAACCAGGGAAAAAACGCTCTTCCAGAAGATTTTCATCGCTAGCATATTCGGTAATATCGCCACCAATGGCTAAATAACCAGTTAAATAACCATACAACCAAACTAATAAATTACGTTGTTGCTCAGGGCTAAAGGTTAATGGATCAAAGCCATTCGGTTTAGCGAAATCAATTAGCGGACGAATTAATTTATTATTTTCAAAAATCGCATCGGCTAACTCGCTATAGACTTTAACTAATTTATCGACCAATTTAGTAAATTTTTCTTCATCGGCAATTTTGCTTTCATCCAAAATCAAATAAGTTGGGATTAGCAAATCTTCTTCGCTATCGCTGGGTGCCGATAAATACGCACCAAACCAGCCATGAATAAAATGTAGGTCATAGCCTGCGTATAAATACGCACTAAGTTCTTGATTTAATACACTAAGATTATTTAAAGGTTTTTTCAACATGTTAGTTCCAATCTGCTTAAATTAAGTTAAATTATTATTTTATTTATTTTTTATACTCGCAACGTTGTGTGGTGATTAATCAGCGCTTGCTAGCGGATTTGCCCACTACCACGCACGATCCATTTATAACTGGTTAATTCTGGCAATGCCATTGGTCCGCGCGCATGCAGTTTTTGCGTACTAATGCCAATCTCAGCGCCCATGCCAAATTCACCACCATCGGTAAATGCGGTTGAGGTGTTGACATAAACGACCGCCACATCAATTTGGTTAATAAATTCCTCAATTGTCGCCACGTCATTGGCTAAAATTGCCTCACTGTGCCCTGAGCTATAATGTTGAATATGTTTAATTGCTTCAGTTACATTAGCAACTACTTTTAATGCGAGTTTATAATCTAAAAATTCACAACCAAACGACTCAGCCGTGGCAAGCTGCAATAGTTCCGACGGGTAAACGCCAGCCAACACCGCATAACTCGCTGCATCAGCATAAATAAGCACCTGAGAATTTGCCAGTGGTGCAACTAATTGAGCGAGATCAGCCAAGCGCTCGGCATGTACCAATAAACAATCCAACGCATTACACACACTCACCCGCCGTGTTTTGGCATTCTGAATGATTTTAGCCGCGCTAACTACATCGCCACTCACATCAAAATAAGTATGCACAATTCCAGCCCCAGTCTCAATCACGGGAATTTTGGCATTCTCACGCACAAATTTAATTAACTCTTGACTACCGCGTGGAATACAGACATCAACCAAACCCACCGCATTTAATAATTCATAGACTGCCGCGCGTTCGGGTGGCATTAAATAAACTAAATCAGGATTTAAATCGTGCGCAATTAAACTGGCATGAATTAGTTCAACTAATTTTTGATTGGAGTGCCACGCATCACTACCACCTTTTAGCACCACCGCATTTCCTGCTTTAAAACACAGGCTAAACACATCGATCGTAACATTTGGACGGGCTTCATAAATTACCGCAACAACGCCCAAAGGAACGGCGACTTTTTGTAAATTTAAGCCATTGGCTAAATCACGTTGTTCGAGAATACGCCCAAGCGGCGAAGTTAAGCCCGCAACTTGGCGTAAATCTTGTGCCATGCCGCGAATACGTTCGGCGCTTAATTGCAGGCGATCATATTTAGGATCACTGAGGCTCATTTGAGCTAAATCGAGTTGATTTGCCGCCAAAACACTCTCCTCGCACGATTCCAAACGGCGCGCTAAATCCAGCAGAACTTGTTGACGTAATTCATCGCTCAAACGGCTTAATTCGCGGCTATTAGTTTTTAATTGTGTAAGTTGTTGGATTATTGGACTCATTGTTGTTGACCTTCCATAAGTGCGTCATATTCAAGGTGTAAATAATCATAATGAATTAATTCAGGGTGATTTTTACCGCCGATATATTCGCTCAATTTTTGTGAATTATAGCGCGCAACGCCAACGCCAATTTTAGTTCCAGCTGGATTCAAAATTTCCAGTAAATCGCCGCGTTTAAAATTACCCTTAAAGGCTTCCACGCCAATTGGCAAAATACTAGTTGAACTTTCATTCTGCGCCAAAACCTTAACTAAGCCCCAATTAGCAGTAATTTGGGCATGCACTTCACCTTGGGTAAACGCTAAATATTTCTTGCGCGCGGCTTGTTTGTGTTCGGGAATCACCTTAGTACCAATTTTATCTTCCGCTAAAACCAAGCGCCGAATTACGTCTAATTCATCAATGCTCGCAATATGCGTCATTACCCCAACGCTTGCCATTTTACGCGCGGTATTTAATTTGCTACTCATACCACCGCGTCCAAATGAAGTTTTACCTGACAGTTCAGGTAATTCGTCACTCAAGCGCACTTCTTCAATTAATTTAGCCCCCGCTTCAGCAGGATTTTTATCATAAACCCCTGTGATACTAGTTAAAAGCAACAATTTATCCGCCCCAACTTGTGCGGCAATAATTCCCGAGAGTTCATCATTATCGGTAAACATTAATTCATCAACCGCAACACTATCATTTTCATTAATGATGGTTAGGACATGGCTTTGCGATAAAGCTTTTTGTAATAAGCGCAGTATATTGGTATAACTCCGTTTGGTTTGGAAATCATATTTAGTCAATAGTAATTGTGCAACTAAATAGCCGCGTTTCTCACAAATTTGACTATAGTGCGCCATAAGCTGCGGTTGCCCAAGACTGGCTAAGAGCTGTTTGTCGGCTACCGAATTGGCATACTCCCGCCCATTGACCCTTCGTGCAATGCCACGCCCAAGAGCTACTGCACCCGAACTAACTAAAATAACCTGATGCCCTGCAATCTGTAATTCAATAATTTGATCAATAATATTTTCCATCACCGCGATCAATGGCTCACCAGCTGCCGATAAAATTGCTTGACTGCCAACTTTAATTACTACTTTCACCTGCCACACCTCTAACAAACAAACCACAAAACTCAATTAAAAATATGTCGCAACCAACTAACTAATCT
>JAIETT010000275.1 GCA_019744945.1 Burkholderiales bacterium | reverse complement strand
TAGCAGCAATCTTTTTTTGTTCTTCTATACTTGGGGCAATAATATCTAAGTTCTCAATGTGCCCCTTTGTTAATGCGTTTCTCGTTGCTCCGCTTGCCGCTATAGATAAAAGATATTCTTTTGTGGCTCTATTTAATAAATAATACTGCAAGAATTTGGCGTTAAAAATGCGCTCATCGGGTCGAATAATCATTACATGTTGATTTACTCTAGCAGGCAATATATCACATGGAACACTACAACATCTAGCAACAGAATCACCTGTAATATTTAACAAAACATCATTCTGTTGTACTTCAACATTCTTTAGTTTATTCGCTTGTTGCTCATTAATAAAAGCTAATCCATTATAACTGAAAGTAAAATCATGAATATTTTGGCTTCTAATCAACGATATCCCAACCTTTTGATAGGCATCATTTCCACCAGTAGGAGTAGCACCACTTGCTATTTTTTTGCAGTGCTCGCCTAATTTTCTTGACATCCACCCAGCAGGCAACTGATTATCAATCTCTTTTTCTTGTATCACGGTATAACCTTGTTCTATTATTTGTCGAAACTCATCTGAGATTGCATACCAATCCAGCACATCCACCCGAAAACTTAGTTCCGATTCTTCAAAGGCTTCCTGTAACGCATAAATCACACTTTTATCCAGTTTAGCCGTGCCAACGATAGCCAAGTCAAGATCAGAATAGGATTTAGCCGTCCATTTATGCCGAGAGCCAAAAGCACGCACTTCACACTTTGCAACATGTTTTTTTAATATTGCGTTGACTATCATTTCATCGGCGGGGCTAATATCAATCATTCTTTTCTTCCAAATTCATCAAGAGCTGTTTAGCATCGTGAACAAACTCCATTGCTAAGTGATAAACCTCATCAGCGGTCAGCGCATCATAAATATGTGATGTTTCATTGCGTCCCTTATGATACTTCATCCATTTATCAACATCAGCAATCAATAATGATTCGGCAGCCAGTCGAAAAAGTTCACGACGACTTACCCCATCGACATAGCTATTGCCTAAATTATTTTCTAGCCAACGCTTAATAAATTTCCATGAAACCTCATAAGTCACCTCAAAATTTTGTACCACACCAGCTTTTAGCCCATCTTGTAACGTTGCATTAAGCGATTGGACTAGCTCTAGGTTATTTACCGCAACAACTAATTTTTCTAAGTTAGCCAGTGACTTTTGAAAACTCGTTAAATCTAACATTTTTATTTTTCCAATCTGTTTATATTCTCGTTATTATCTTGTACTCAATTATCGTGACACTGTCGAGATTATTTCAAAGTCTGCGTCTTGATGAACATACATCACCAAGCTTTTTGACTACCCAGCCATCTGGTAAATATCCGGTTTCGTTATCTAAAATATTATTCTTCGTATCCATTAGTTCTTATTTCCAGTTAGTTTATTTAAGTGCTGGTTATCCAGTAGTGATTTCAGCTGAATTATTGCTATTGAATTAAGTCGTTCCAACCTATCAGCCTGCGCTAAGTGCATGCGAATAAATTCAGCATTCAAGCTTTCCAGATTAGCCAAAACTAATAATTGTTCTATAGTTGCATAATCACGGATGTTACCAATCTGTTCCGAATTTTGCTCACGCCATTCTTTGGCAGTAATGCCGAATAAAGCAATATTTAAAATATCTGCTTCACTGGCATAGGTTTTATTCTTCTGCTCTTTGGTTAATTCTTGCGGGATTAGATGATTTTTGATTGCGTCGGTATGGATTCGATAATTAATTTTAGCTAAAGTGCGATTAAGATCCCAGTTTAGCGACAGCCTTTGATTTTCATCTTCTTTAAGCCGTTGAAATTCTTTGATAAGATATAATTTAAATTCTGGACTTAGCCAACTACCAAACTCAAAAGCAATATCTTTATGTGCATAAGTACCACCATAACGCCCAGATTTTGAAATAATTCCGATGGCATTAGTGGTCTCAATCCATTTCTTAGCAGATAAGTAAAAACGATTCGTCCCTGCTTCGTTTTTAATTCCCTCGAATTCGATGGAATTAAAATCCTGATTATTACTAATTCGTTCCCAAATGCCTAAAAACTCAATGGTGTCTTTATTGCGTAACCACTGTTCAATCAGCGCTAGACCACCATCAAACCCTTTGGCCATATCGGTTAGCGAAATATAATCATCTTGATTGTGTGCTAAAATCGTGATATTAGTATCTTTTACCGTGATAATTGTTTTTTTATTCATAATTTTTCTTCAAATTCAGCCATTTGCTGAGATAATTCCCGATTATAAAATGCCACTTCACACTTTACTTGGCGATTGCCTTCAGTTTGAACTATCCTAAAATTTCGGATAGTTGAATCTTGGTTAAATCAGTTTTACAATTTATAGCCCAGACTCGCCAAATTATGCTTAATCGCTTGTTCTAATTTGTGACCTTCTTCAAACTGTATTTTTAATTGAGCAGTGAGGCGTTGCATTTTCTCAGCAAACGGTTCGCCGTCATCTTCCTGAGCTATCGTACCGACATAGCGCCCCGGAGTTAAAACATAGTCATTCTTTTGAATATCTTCGAGTTTCGCCGAAAAACAAAATCCAGCTTGATTTTCATAATTGATCCCACGCTGCCACGCGTGATAAATATTAACTACTTTAGCCAAATCATCAGGTTTGAAATCACGTAACACCCGATCTTTCATATAGCCCAGTTGCCGTGCATCAATAAACAAAAACTCACCTTGACGATTGCGTTTCTTTTCATTCAGCACCACACCGTTTTTCTTGTCTTTGGTTAAAAACCAAATACAAGCTGGAATCTGGGTATTGGTAAATAATTGTCCGGGTAATGCCACCATACATTCAACAATATCAGCTTCAATTAGAGCTTTGCGAATTTCGCCTTCATTATTAGTATTGGAACTCATCGAACCATTTGCCAAGAGTAGCGCCATTGAACCATGATCATTCAGATGGTACAGCATATGCTGCATCCACGCAAAATTGGCATTTCCTTGTGGAGGTGTGCCGTATTTCCAGCGCACATCATTTTCCAGCGCCGCATCCCACCAATCTTTAACGTTAAAGGGTGGATTTGCCATCACAAAATCGGCGCGTAAATCTGGATGTTGATCATCCAAAAAGCTATTGGCGGGTTTCTTACCAAAATTGAAATCGATTCCGCGAATCGCCATATTCATCGCAGCTAATTTCCACGTAGTTGGATTACTTTCCTGTCCATAAACTGAGATATGTTTTTTTTGTTCGGCGGGATTGTAGCGTTTATCTTTGGCATGCTCTTCAATAAATTTTTCGCTCGAGACAAAAAAACCACCTGAGCCCATCGCAGGATCAAAGACTCGCCCTTTATACGGTTCAAGCATTTCAACAATTAAACTAACAATGCTTTTGGGAGTATAGTACTGTCCACCCTGTTTACCTTCGGCTAAGGCAAATTCGCCAAGAAAATATTCGTAAACATGCCCGAGGATGTCTTTGCTCTGCAGATTTAATTTGTTGCCGTTATATTCTGGATTCCGAAAACTCGTATCAGAAAAACTATTTACC
>JAIETT010000314.1 GCA_019744945.1 Burkholderiales bacterium | reverse complement strand
ATAAAGCGATTATGACTTTTACTATTCAAGTAAGTGGTGATGAATTTAATTTTACCAATTTAATTGGTAAGATTTTTAATGTCAATGGTGTGATGGAAGTTGTGCGTAAGTAAGCGGATTACGCTAAACTATCGGACTCAAAAAGTACAACTCAGCAAATTTGGAAAACGCTATCCTTCAAACACTGGGCTTATGCATTAATGTATCACTTGAGTTGAGGGTCTATTTTATAAAGAGTATGAATAATTTAGCTGGGTTAAAATTTAATTTTAAGGAATTCTATGAAAGCAATTGAAATTTTACGTGCGGTATATAATGATAAAGAAGTCTTAAAGAAAATTCGTAAATCGATGGATGAATATGCTTTAAATCTTAGATCTATGGATCAGTTAAAGCGTGATAGCAAAGAAATCGAAGCCTTTGTTAAAGAAACGTATGGGCTTACGCCAACAATGTTTAAAAAGATTGTTAAAGCGAGCATGACGCAAAATGATAATGTCGATGAAGTAATTGATGAACTGCAGATGATTCGTGAAATTGCTAAAGCTGAATAAGCCTAAGTTAGAAAATAGATTTGACTTTTAGGTCAAACCTAGAGTATAATTACGTCAGAGTTAATCAGCTACTTGAAAGCTGGTACTTGCAGAGGTATATGGTAAAACGTGTATGCAAGTAAAAAGAGCCAACCCACAGTTGGCTTTTTTTATATCTATCCTCTAAAGTAAGTCTAATCCCACCACTTAAATTATCTTCTTGAGTTATTGCGTACTCATATTAAAAGATATACTCCAACTAATTTATTTTATTCCATCCCGCATTGATTTGATGAGATCGAGTAATTTAGTTCCTCAAAGAAGTTTGTTTCAGCTGATTAGAGTAATTCTTTCGAATGAATAACTACCATTAGCATATGCTGAACTTTTAGTTGAGTTATGCTAACTTCTTTCCTTGTTAAGCGTTGCCGAGCGAAATTTTTTAATCTGCAGTTGGAAAAACTGTAGTGATGAAATCCTTGAATTTTTGCTGAGCAAGGCTAGCTTGTTGTGAAAAATAAAAACCAAAATGGGTGCCATATTCTAGCCAAATACGTTCTTTGTGTTTCGAGGCTAATCCCTCATAGGCAAATACACCATGATAAAATTTTACTTCAGCATCGTGAGTTCCATGAATAATTAAGGCTGGAGACTTTATTTGTGCAAATGGAAACCATGTGGCTTTAGCCGCCTGCGCCAGATCATTCAGCGTTCCAACTTCACGTGGTTTATAGTTAGTGCTACAGCTCACTAACTCGGCAATAAAACCCAATTGTTCTTGATTTTGGAGGATTTTCTCTATTCCTTGCGCGACCCTAGTTGGATCTATATAACCCTCACTATTCATGAGATTTTTGACCATGGCTTCTGGGAAATAAACCATGCTTTCTTTTGCCATCCACAAGCCCATATCGCCAAAAAATAGATTTTGGGTTAATTTATTTTGTTGCTCAGCACCGAGATATTCACCAGCAATTGCGGCGATGGCGACAATTCCTTGCACACGTTTGGGGTGACGTAATGCGAGTGAATACATTGCAAGCCCACCTGCAGATACTCCAACGACGAGTGCTTTTTCAATGTGTAAATAATCCAAGAGCGCAGCTAACGCATCGGCTTGTTCTGCGACACTAGTACCTGTACTGAGTGGTGTTCCAAGGTAGCCTGGACGGGATGGGCAAATTAATTGATAGCCATCTGGAATCATGTTGCGAAACATTAAATAGGCTTGATCTGAGCCACCAACTCCGCCGTGAAGAATTAAAATTGGTTTACCGCTGCCGACACAGATGTATTCCATTTCTCCCATTGGTAATTTGGCGCTTTGCGATGTAGGAATGGCTAGTGGTGAGTTAAAAATTTGGCGTAAATAGTTGCTGGTATCAAACATAATAGACTTTCTGTATAGGGTTAATCATTCTGAAATAGGCTTATTGCTTAATCTAAGGCTTTGTTATTAAATTTATTTGCGGAGAATTTTTTTGCTTTCCCAATCAATAATAGTTGAAGGTTTTTTGTTTAAGCCAATTAAGCCAGGTAACACTAAGACTTGCGTGCCAAACTGGCGCAGGCATTCACGATAGTTTTTAATTGGTTTACAACCGGTTTTATTGGCTGAAGTTGAGACCAACGGTTGCTGTAATTCACGGCATAATTGTTGAACTGGTCGGTGTTGAGTGACGCGTATGGCAATTTTGCGATGTGCACCTATTAAATTGCGCGGTACTTTACGGGTTACTTTGAGAATTAAACTATAAAAACCTGGCCAATAGTGCGCTATTTCTGCTTTAGAGCTCGCTGGAAGTGGTTGGATGAGCTTATTTAGTTGCTTTAGTTCACCAGCGATCACGATTAGACCTTTAGTTTTAGAGCGCCCCTTGATGCGGATGATTGTATTAATTGCACGATAATTAAATGGATCACAACCAAGCCCATAGCATGATTCGGTTGGGTAGGCGATAACTCCACCATGGCGCAGGTGATCTTTAATGCGTTGAATTAATTTGTGATTATATGCATACATTGTGATTTCTCGCTATTACGCTTAATTCTTAGAATTAATATATTGGTTCAGATTGGTGGAGGTTTAAGCTTGAACTGACTGATTTGAGCAATGTTTTGGCTAATTCTCTGCGCTAAATCATCGAGTGGCAAACAGTTGTGCGCGGTAGCAAAAGGCGCCTCCATTTCCTCTGCCATCATTTCTAAACCTAATAAAATATAGATTAGCACAATCAAAATCGGTACGATAAAGATTCCAAATTGATCAACCCAACCAAATGGGAAAATTAGCATATAAAAAAGAAGGGCAAAGCGTGCAAAGATATTGAATCCACGTGGAACTGGTGTATTCACAATTTTTTCACAACCGCCTAAAACATCAGTTAAACCTGAGATGAGTTTATCCAGTGACATAAATTGTTCAAAACTAAGTTTATCTGCTTGGCGTAGGCTATTAATTTCAGTTTGTAAATGGTGAATTAGCACACTGGGTAAATGATCATCGATTTGATAGCTTAGACCTAATTTATCCATTAATTGTTGCGCAGAATTTAGTTCTTTACGCAAATGATGTTTTAGTAAATTTGGAAAATTTTGCAGTAAGCCTAGAAATGGTTGGGAGTCTTGCTCTCCAACGAAGCTGTGCATTTTTATAGCCAAATTGCGCGAGATATTAACCAGTTGTCCCCATAGCCCACGACCCTCCCACCAACGGTTATAGGCAACATTGATCCTAAAAACGATAATGATTGAAAGACAAAAGCTAAACAGTAAATGAAATTCACCAAGTTGACTGCTGGTTTTGTTGATATCAAATTTATAATCAATTAGGTTGGCAATTAGGGCATATAGCACCATAAAAAGTAAGAAATATTTTAGTTTAACAAAAACACTCTCATGGTGGATGTGAAGTAGTGAGACTAACCAACTAAATGGATTGTAGTCCTTGTTTGGCATGAATTAAATATCCTTATCTAGTTATAGTTGCAAATTAATAGTGGCGTTGTTTGATAAATAAGC
>JAIETT010000286.1 GCA_019744945.1 Burkholderiales bacterium | reverse complement strand
TTCATTAATGGCTAGATTTTTTAGGTTGCTAAATTCGCTATTCATTTGAATTTTTAACTCAACTAACAGCTTTTCTAGTTGTTGATAGGCCAATTTGAGGTGTTCATTCTCAACTTCTAGACGACTTTTCGCTGAACTTAATTCCAAGTTGTTACGTTGCAGCTGTTTGTTTTCGAGCTCAAATTCTTTAGTCATCGTGTATTGCTCAAGGAGTGCTTGATTAATTCTAGCTAGCTCTTGTTTGGTATGCGTCTGATCAGAGTCTAATTTTGCATGCTGCGCATTTAATTCGTTATACTCATTTTGGAGTTGTGTATTTTGCAAATTAGTCTGATTTAGACTGCGTAATTTAGCATAGACAACTAATAAACAGATGATAATTAAGCCACCAACTATGGCGATGGGCATTAAAAGCGTTAGGTTATTCATATTTAATCCATATAAGATGGGGTTGAGTGGAGATTGTGTGGTCTCATTTAATATTGCTGTGAAGTGATTAAAATTATTAGATCACTCCACAAATTAGTTAATCCGTAGGCTAATTAAAATCTCGCAAATTTCTTGCAAGTTTTAATATAAACCTGTTGTATAGTAGAAAATAATTACAAAAAATACAGCTAAAGTTTTGATACAGGTAATGGCAAAGATGTCTTTGTAGGATTGTTTGTGGCTAAGACCGGTTACGGCTAAGACTGTAATTACTGCGCCATTATGGGGTAGTGTATCCATTCCACCTGATGCCATGGCGGCAATCCGATGAAAGACATCTAACGGAATATTCATGGCCGTGGCTACTTCAATAAAATGACTTGACATCGCAGCAAGTGCAATGCTTAAACCACCTGATGCTGAACCAGTGATTCCTGCAAGGGTCGTAATTGAAACCGCTTCGTTGACTAAAGGATTGGGAATATGCTCTAAGCCTGCAGCTACCACCAAAAATCCTGGCATGGCTGCGATTACTCCACCAAAACCATATTCAGATGCGGTATTTAATGAGGCTAAGAGCGCACCACTAATTGCAGCTTTACTGCCTTCGGCAAAGTTCTTTATAACGGGTTTAAAAGCAAACAGAATTACACATAATATCCCCAAAATTAGTGCCGCTTCAACCGCCCAAATTGCAGTTAATTTACCAACTTCAATTACCACAGATTTACCTGAGAGCATGAACGTAAATTCTTTACCATAACTAAGCGGGATTAGCCGCGTAAAGATGAAATTAGATACTCCGACTACAAATAATGGCAAGATTGCAATTAGCGGGTTGGCTAATTTATCATGAATGATATTGGCTGGTTCATTGATTAAATTTTTACCATAACCTTCGCCATTATGTTGGGCTTTTTTACGACAACGTTCTAGATAGAGCATGCCAAGAATTAAAATAAAGATACTGCCGACAATCCCTAAAATAGGCGCAGACCAAGTATTGGTTTGAAAAAAAGTGCTCGGAATAATATTTTGAATTTGGGGTGTACCAGGCAGTGCATCCATGGTAAAGGTAAATGCTCCTAGTGCAATAGTGCCAGGAATTAAGCGTTTGGGGATGTCACCTGCACGAAATAATTCCGCAGCAAATGGATAGACCGCAAATACCACTACAAATAGCGAAACTCCACCATAAGTTAAGACCGCACAAACTAAGACGATCGCTAAAATTGCGCGTTCTTTGCCAATTAGTTTAATTACTGCGGCAACGATTGATTTGGAAAATCCTGACAGCTCGATAACTTTACCAAACAGAGCGCCCAACATAAAAACGGGGAAATAGAGTTTGATGAAGTCGACCATTTTGACCATGAAAACATTCGAAAACATTGGTGCGACTAGATGTGGGTCAGTCAGAAATACGGCAAGTAAGGCCGCAATTGGTGAAAATAAAATTACACTATAACCACGGTAAGCCACAAACATTAAAAATACTAATGCTAAAATTACAATTAAGACGCTCATATGCTTTAACCTTCTCCAAAGTTAGATTTAAATAACTGAACTAGATTATAGCAGTAATATTGAGTGATCTAATAAGAATCTTTAATCTGATTATGCTTTGTTGAGACTAGCTTTAAGCTGAACCATCTGTGCCGAGTTGAAATGTTTCTTTAATAGAGGATGATTGATTTGTGGTTATTCTCAAATAGTGTTTATTGTGGTATTGAATTGAGTTTTTTTTGAAGGATTTGTTGAGTTGATTCTTGGGTGCGAATTAATAATTGGATTTTTAAAGCTAAATTATTTGCAGCAATTGAAGCCTGGCTGGCGGCTTTAGTTGCAGCTTGTGCTGCGCTGATTAAATCAGTTGTTTGTTGCTGCTGGATTTTTAGCATTTGCTCAAGGGATTGTGGCTTTGAATTAGGGATAGTTGATTTATAACTCTTAGTTGAATTTTGTAAGGTATAGTTATCAACTATTTGATCTGTTAAATCCTCGGTTGGATTAGATGTAATTTGCGATTCTGCTGGCTTTGTATTTGAGTTACTCGATTCGAAGATGGCAAACAGCGCGGATTGAGCGTTACAGATTTGAATTGATAAGAGACTTAAGGCTATTGAGGTTATTTTACGCATATTTTATTTCTGAGTTAATTAATCAATTTTAGGATAAATATAATGAGGTTGAATTTTAACATGAATTACTGCCAAAGTATCGTCAATCAAACATTCTGCTTTGCTGGTCGTTGCAAAATTTTGGCAGCAAGTAAACCAAGTTCATAGAGTAAATACAAGGGAATGGCGAGCATAGTTTGCGATAATACATCTGGTGGGGTAACTATCGCCGCAACAATAAAACAACCGACAAAAATATACTTACGAATTTTGGCGGCTTTTTCTAGACTAAGAATACCAAATCTAATTAACAGAAAAACTAAAACAGGCGTTTCGAAGGCGATGCCAAAAATCATAAAAAGTGATAATACCAAGTTAAGATACTTATCAATATCGGTTAAGAGGGTAATTTGCGGTGCGATAAAATTGCTGATAAAATGAAATAGCGCAGGTAAAACCACGAAGTAGCAAAAGGTAATTCCGAGGATAAACAGGGTAAAGCTGCTAATGATTACGCTAATTAGTAATTTACGTTCAGGTTTATAGAGTCCAGGTGCAATAAATTGCCAAATTTGATAGACTAGATTAGGTAAATTAAACATAAATGCAACTAGTGCAGTTAATTTTAGTGGTACAAAAAACGGTGCCGTAACTTCAAGAGCTACTAAATGTGTTGTGCTGGGTAGATATTTACTAGCAGGAATGGCTAATAATTGGTAAATTTGATTGGAAAAAGGAAATAACGCCACGAAAATAATCAAAAACCCTGCGACACAAAGAATTAGTCGCTTACGTAATTCAATTAATTGTTGAATAGTCTGCTGGTTCATTTTAGATGCTCAATTTCATCAAATAATTCAGGTTGAGAATCAAAATCTAATTCTGGTTGGTAGAGAAATTGAAATTCTTGCGCACTAAATTCTGCTTCTGTAAAGTTAGTTACGCGCTGTTGATTTGAGCTTGTTGCACTGATGCTTTGTTTTAATTGAGCCATCGTCTGCTGCAAATCATCTTTAATTTG
>JAIETT010000026.1 GCA_019744945.1 Burkholderiales bacterium | reverse complement strand
ATATCATTTTGCCAAATAATTACTGGAATACCTCATCTCACATCAAAATACTTTAATTCATTCATGGTTATAGCATAAACTCATAAACCAAAAATCATTTGCACACCGCAGAACAATGTTGATAGTTTATAATCCACCATTTTGTATTTCGCACTTATCAGCACCCTCTAAGCAAATTTCAATACACAACACTACAATTTTGTTGTAAAATAATGCAACAACATTACTAATCATGTGTTTAATTTTCATAGCAACTGCGTGCCGTATTAAGATGACAACTCCAACACAAACAGTATGACAACACAAATTTACTTTTACCACAGTGCATTAAACGCACCTATTTTCAACAAAGGATTATTATGACGACTTATTATGACGCATGGCAAAGCACCACTACTAAACACGGCTTTGCAGCTGACGAAATAATTTCTGGCTTACAAAAGAGCATTCGCCGCAGTAATGTAGAAAATGCCCTCGCCATCGCTTACGAAATGTATTTAACCGCCGAACAATTAGAGGATTATATGTGGAAACGCCTAATGGTAATTAGCGTTGAAGACATTGGCTTTGGCGATATCAATGCACCGTTAATTGTGCGTAACCTAGAACAGATTCGCCGTGAATATGCCTATGGTAGCTTTGATCGCGCATTGTTCATGGTGCAAGCGGTACGCTATTTATGTGCCTGCAATAAAGATCGCTCAAGTGATTTAATGCTCAATGTGTTACGCGAAGAATTTGCTCGTGGACGCCGTCCAATTATTGAAGATCATGTACTGGATATGCACACCCGCCGCGGACGTGAAATGGGACGTGATTTACAATACTTTTTAACTGAAGCCAGCAAAGTTGAGCCGTTAGCAGCCAATACGCAACATCAGGAATTTTTTGCGCGCTTACAACAAATATTAACGGAAGATGTAAAATAAATTAATTCGCTCTAAAGGAACATACCATGTCACTTCAACTACGCTTTAAAATTATGCAATTTTTGCAATTTTTTCTCTGGGGGGCATGGTTAATCACCTTTGGAGCGTATGCCTTTAATGTCTTACACCTTAAAGGTGCAGAAATTGGCGCAATCTACGGAGCGATGGGGATTGTGTCCTTATTTATGCCCGCACTTATCGGAATTATTGCCGACAAATGGATTAATAAAGAACGTGTGTATGCACTACTCCATCTCGGTGGTGCCCTAACTTTATTCGGGGTCTCGCAAACCACCGATCATCAGCAGGTTTTTTGGCTGATGTTTTTAAATTCGATGTGCTATATGCCAACTATCCCGCTTGGCTACACCATCGCCTATAGTGTCTTAGAACGCAATAAACTAGATAACGTTAAACAATTTCCCAAAATTCGTGTCTGGGGAACCGTTGGCTTCATTTTAGCCATGTGGTTCGTAAGTTTTCTTCACCTCGAATTAAGCCAACTGCAATTTAAAATTGCCGCCGCGGCTCAACTCTTGCTCGGCTTATATGCCTTTAGCTTACCTAAATGTCCACCAGAACCACAACTAACTAACAAAAGTTGGAGTTCGCGCTTTGGACTTGACGCCTTGGCGCTATTTAAACAACCACAAATGGCCATCTTTTTTATTTTTTCCGCTTTACTCGGTATGGCATTACAAATGTCCAATACTTGGAGCGATCCATTTTTACATAGCTTTGACCAAAACCCACTTTACGCAGGAACTTTTGCGGTTAACTACCCTGGTGTCTTATTCTCACTGTCCAATATTTCTGAAACCGTGTTTATTTTAGCCATTCCATTTTTCCTGCGCAATTATGGCATCAAAAAAGTCATGATTTTAAGCATGTGCGCGTGGGTACTTAGATTTGGTCTCTTTGCACTTGGCAATCCAGGTGATGGCGTATTTTACTTAATTATTTCAATGTTGGTTTATGGCTGTGCCTTTGATTTCTTTAACCTATCGGGTTCTCTCTTTGTCGAAATGAATGCTCCACAACACATTCGCGCGAGTGCACAAGGACTGTTTATGATGATGGTCAATGGAGTTGGCGCATTTTTTGGTGGTATCAGTAGTGGCTGGTTAATTGACCATCAAACGGTTAACGACATCACCAACTGGCATACTATTTGGCTAATTTGTGCTGGAATTGCGCTACTCATGGCGCTAAGTTTTGGCTTAATTTTCAAATATAAACATGATCCACGCTTAACCGATCGTTTTACTCACTAACTAAATATAATTTAATTTTACCGCTCACTTATTTTAATTATTTTTAACGAGGATTTTTATGAAAAAATGGCTTATTTTAGGTCTCAATGGTTGTTTCAGCTATGGTCTAGCTCACGCTGATACGACAGATCAATATATTAAATCTTATTTGGAATTAGTTTATCCAACCTCCAATGAAATTAAAACCATGTCAGATACACAATTGCGTGATCTCTATGCTAATCAAATGAATGTTTGGTTTCGTATTCCAATGCCTGGTTTTGAGTCTGGCTTATTTGACGCACGCGTCGTGCCACAATATCGTGTATTTGTCTTTCCTGATACCGCAGCGCGTGCCAGAACCGATTTAAACAACGAACAATTACAAGCCAAAGAAGGCTTTAACTCAGATAAAGTTATTTTAGGCTCAAATAAAGACTATATCGAAATTTCTTCATTGGCTTGGATGAGCTTCCCGTATGGAGCATATCTGAATTGGGCACATGGTTCTGGCATCTATCTTTATACTGGCGGTAAAACGATTAGCGGTTACACCAAAGTGGATGTTTTATATAAAATCTACGCTAAACACAATAAATTAGCAGAATACTACACTAAGCTTGGCGCAACTGAAATGGTTCATCGCCAAATTTTTGGCAGCGATTTACCACTCGATCAATTATTAACCATTTATGCTAATGCTAAAACCGCAGCAGATTATGCACAAAAAATTGATTATTTAAAATTCACCGCCGATAAATTACATATTCCAAATGGTGCGGAGCCACTCGCTGTCGCATTATTCAATACAACAGAATTCGATCATACTAAACTAGCACAATTAGTTAAGGCTAAAAAATATCAACAGGCTTATTTGATGCTTGTCAAAGTTTATGTAAATGATCACAAAGAAGGTAAATTTGATCAACAACTCTCACGTTATCAATACCTTGGTGGTGAAGCCGCTCCTGATATTGATGAATGGATGTACGATGCAGCTAAAGCCGAGGGCTATAATGTGGTACAAATGACTTATGAACCTAATTCAATGGGACAACCGACATTTGAGTTATGTGACTTACGCTGGCCAAAAATAACTGGCGTTCCGAATATTGCCTATGACGCTATTGATAAAGGGCTACAACACTATAGCTTAAAATTTGCTTGGGATAAATCATCACAATGGTTATCACAACGTGACCCCTATGATTTGATGAATGATAGTAAGGCACGACCAGTTAAAATAGTGATGCCAGACTTAAATGATCCTGTTGATCCTCAGGCCATCTTACCTACCCCTAAAACGTTCCCAAGTGACTGGCTACCAAGTACGGGCTGGAATTTAAAGAGTGCTGTCGGCAATTATCATAAAACCGATACCTTTGTTGCTTGGATCGTTCCACAAGCGGCACCACACGGTCTAAGCCTGCCAAATAA
>JAIETT010000113.1 GCA_019744945.1 Burkholderiales bacterium | reverse complement strand
TAACGCAGTTGCACAAAAATATTATTGCGAAGTTATCTATTTATTGGTCTATTTTGATATATAATTGCGTAATTAGCTTATTTTGAGAAAGAATATTGCAATGACTCTCGATTGATGTGGTAATGAATTTTGCGGGTACTACAAGATAATGATATTGTGTAGTACCCAAGTGTAACCTTTACTTATGATCCAGATTTATTTATTTGGCAATATTAGCAAGCGCTTGCTAACATTAACTAGAGCGAGCAAAGATGCGATGGTAATATCGCTATGTTTTCCTACGCCAAATTTAGTTTCATTTGTTAAACTGTGCTGGCATTCAATTATAGCAATTGCAGAGGCGTCTGCACCGCTGCTCAAAGACTTTTCTTCATAGCTGATGATCTGCAATTGGTTATGTAAAGCATTTACAGCGGCATCCAATGTTCCATTGCCACATCCAACTAAATTAACTATTTCATTATTAACGCATAGTTCTAAATTGATTTTAATGTTTTTATCTAGGTTAAGGTTCTCAATTTTATGTCCCACATAACTAATAGTGTTTTGGTTCTCAGCTTGGTAATTAAAGTATGTTTTTTCAAATAAATTCCAAATCTTCTCAGGTTGCATTTCAGTTTCTGAACTATCTACTTCTTGTTGGATAAGGCTACTAAACTCAACTTGCATCCTGCGCGGCATGGTAATACCATAATTGTTTTCCATAATATACGCGATTCCACCTTTGCCTGATTGACTATTAACGCGAATAATATTTGCATAACTGCGCCCCAAGTCAGAAGGGTCTATTGGTAAATATGGCACCGACCAAATTGATTTTCCTTGCTGATATTCAAAGCCTTTTTTAATGGCATCTTGATGTGAACCAGAAAAAGCAGTGAATACCAAATCTCCAACATAAGGATGACGTGGATGAATGGGTAATTGTGTTGCTTCTTCAACAATTTTGGCGGTATAGTTGATATTAGAGAAGTCGAGTCCAGGATTAATACCTTGAGTGTAAAGATTAAGTGCTAGCGTTACCAAATCAACATTACCGCACCTTTCGCCATTACCAAATAGGCATCCTTCTACTCTTTGTGCTCCAGCTAAAAGCGCTAATTCAGCAGTAGCAACTCCAGTGCCACGATCATTATGCGGGTGTACAGATAAAATTACATTCTCACGTTGTTGCAAGCGATTACTTATCCATTCAATCCGATCGGCAAAAACGTTTGGTGTAGTGTTTTCAACTGTTGTTGGCAAGTTAATTATAATTTTGCGCTCAGAGTTAACCATCCATGCTTTAATTGCGGTATTACATGCTTCTAATGCAACTTCAGGCTCTGTAGAGGAGAATGTCTCTGGAGAATATTGCAAAATCCATTTTGTTTCTGGCATTTTATCTGTAAGTTGCTTAAGATAATTTACCTGCCTTGCTATCAAATCTATTACTTGGTCAATTGACATCCTAAATACAATATCACGCCATGCTGGAGCTGTTGCGTTATAGATATGCACAATTACACGTTTACATCCACGTGCTGCTTCAACCGTTTTTAAAATTAAATCTTGTCGTGCTTGTGTCATGATCATAATTGTTACATCATCAGGAATTAAATCTTCTTCAATTAATTTACGCATAAATTTATAGTCAATATCAGATGCCGCTGGAAATCCAATCTCAATTTCCTTTAAGCCAACTTTGATTAATTCTGTATAGAATTTAGTTTTGATTTCAACACTCATTGGATTAAATAATGATTGGTTACCATCTCGAAGATCTGTGGAAAGCCAAATTGGTGGATGATTTAGGAATTTATTTACCCACGTTCTCTCAGGGAAATTAATTATCTCAGATGCTAGATATTTGCTGGATGGGTCTTTTAGCATGACATGCTCCTTTTGTTAGTTACTACGATATTTTAACGCAGTTGCACAAAAATATTATTGCGAAGTTATCTATTTATTGGTCTATTTTGATATATAATTGCGCAATTAACTTATTTTAAGAAAGAATATTGCAATGACTCTCGATTCATATGATAAAGAAATCTTACGCGTGATACAGGATAATGGAAAAATCACTAATCAAGATTTAGCCGATTGTGTGGGTTTATCACCCTCAGCCTGTTTACGACGAGTCAAAACACTTGAAGAATCTGGAATTATTTCGGGTTATAAATGCGTGCTGAATGCTAAGCTGCTTGGGTTGGGCTTAACCGCCATTGTTTATATTTCAATGGATAAACATATTCCCGAGCGCTTTGACTTATTTGAACAAGAAATTACCGCGATTGCCGAAGTTGTCGAGTGTTTGTTAATTACTGGACAGACAGCGGATTACCAATTAAAAATCATCGTTAATGATTTAGAACATTATCATAAAATCTTGGTTGGTAAAATTACTAAAATTAGTGGAGTCGCTGGCGTTCACTCGAGCTTTATTCTCAATAAAGTGATTGAAAATCGTGCGCTGCCGATTTATTAGCTGGCTACGTATTAGATTTATTTTAAAGTGTTAGTTACCTAATCTTATCTAAGCAAATGTTTATATCTCTTGTTATGCTAATATATAATTCAAGTTCTTCGGAGGTGAATTTATTAATTATACTGCTTAATAGTTGATTTTTTTCCTGAATAATACAAGTATAGATACGGGTGCATTTTTCTGTAGGTAACAAGTGAATTATCCGATTGTCGGTCTGATCAATTTTTTTTATAACATAACCAGACTCCTCTAGTTTTTGCATAGCTTTGGTAACGGTTGCTTTATCGACACGAATGTTTTGTGCTAATTGTTTTAGATTGATATTTTTATTTTCAACGATGCGGGTGATAAATGCAAACTGACCTCGTTGTAGCCCGTATTTTTTGAATATTTTCTCATAAATTATATTAATATGTTTGGATAAATTATCTATTTCTCTAAATATGTTGCTTTGTAACATTATGATTCTATATCCTAAATTAGTAATAAACTGAGAAGTAAAACTTATCTACGATTATTGTTTTTAAATATTGGGCTTTGTTATGTTTTTAGAAAGAGTTTTTGTAATTAGTTGACAATTATAGCATACCTACATTTGATAACAGAATTTCTCATAAAGAGCGCTTGATGTTCTTAAGTATTTGTTGTTTATTTTGGACTTAAATCTAAGTATATCCTAAATCATTACAGGAAAATTAGTTGAGCTTTCAACTAATTTAATGCTAACATAGCGTTCTTATAAAATATAAAAGGTGCGAATGATGGAACTAATTTTAAAGAATGATGATGTTATTCATGTACTGCAATCAATTAAAGAGGCTAATGGTTTGTATACTGAGGCCAAAGAACATGAAATTAAAACATTTTCCTTAAGTCAAGCTCCAGTATGTACATTGGTAATGTGTTGTGATTCTCGGGCTCATAGTACTTCATTTACAGCAAATCCTGAAAATAATTTTTTTATAGTCAGAAACATTGGTAATCAATATATTCTAAACCAAGGATGCATTGAATATGGGGTTAGAGTGTTAAATACGCCATTACTAATTTTTTTAGGACACACTGGGTGTGGTGCTGTTAAAGCTTCAATGGGTAATTACAGCAATTTACACTCAAGCATTATCAGAGAAATAGATCACTTGGCATTATCAATTAAAAAATCAGATATTAAC
>JAIETT010000223.1 GCA_019744945.1 Burkholderiales bacterium | reverse complement strand
TCTTGGTAAACTAGCACTTCGGCAGGGCGGCAACGCGAATTAAAGCTGCTGCTCATTTCAAAACCATAGGCTCCAGCGTTATGGAATGCGAGATAGTCACCTTCGTGAACTTCATTGATTTTGCGATCCCAAGCAAAGGTATCGGTTTCACAAAGATGTCCAACTACGGTGTAAATCCGTTCAGCTCCATCGGGTGCGGATAAATTGCTGATTTTATGGTAAGCGTCATAAAACATTGGGCGGATTAGGTGGTTAAATCCACTATTAACACCGACAAAAGTAGTAGCCGTAGTTTGTTTAACTACGTTGGCTTTAACGACCAATGTACCTGAGTCGCTAACTAAAAATTTACCAGGTTCAAACCAAATTTCAAAAGTTCGTTGATATTCAGATTCAAAAGCTGCAAAAGTTTCTTTAATTCGAGTGGCGAGCGTGATTAAATCAGTTGAGTAATCGCCATCTTGGTAGGGAACTTTAAAGCCGCTGCCTAAATCGAGGAAAAGTAAATTTGGAAAATCATGTGCAATATCCAGCAAAATATCTAAGCTGCGAATAAACACTTCAATGTCTTTAATTTCACTGCCAGTATGCATATGTAGTCCATGCACAATTAAGCCTGTGCTTTTTACAACTCGTTGAATATGGCGTAATTGATGAATGCTGATCCCGAATTTGCTGTCAATATGTCCTGTGGATATTTTCATATTACCACCAGCCATGATGTGTGGGTTAATTCGGATACACACAGGGTAGCTGGCTCCAAATTTATTGCCAAATTGTTCTAAAATCGACATATTATCAATGTTGATATGTACACCAAGTTCTTTAGCCGCTTCAATTTCGCTAAAATCCACGCAGTTAGGGGTGAAAATAATTTGCTGTGGCGTAAAGCCTGCTTTGAGTCCTAATTGAACCTCATTAATGCTGACGCAATCTAAATTACTGCCTAAGCTATGGATAAATTGTAGAATATTAATATTACTAAGTGCTTTACAGGCATAGAAAAATTTTGCATTACAATTTTCAAACGCACTGGTTAGTTTATGGTATTGTTGTTCAATAGTAGCAGCGTCATAAATATAGACTGGGCTGCCATAGGTTTCGGCAATTGTAATTAATTGCGCACTGCTTAAACTCATTGATTAATCCTTTTTGATGGTTGCGAACATTATTTTAGCTAATTTTACTTGTGTTGGGTGATTTACTATTGGAGTTGGGTAATTTGTCGCAGAAAATAAATCTACATTGCTCGGGCAATGGATAGCTTTATTGTCTAGATGACTAAGTTCTGGAATGAATTTACGAATGTATTCACCCTCGGGGTCAAATTTTTTAGACTGCAAATATGGATTGAAAATCCGAAAGTAGGGTTGAGCATCACAGCCTGTTGAAGCACACCATTGCCAATTGCCATTATTTGATGCTAAGTCATAATCAAGCAGTTTTTTAGCAAAATAGTCTTCGCCCCAACGCCAATCAATTAGTAAGTCTTTACATAAAAATGAGGCGCAAATCATTCGGACTCGATTATGCATAAAGCCTGTTTGATTGAGTTGGCGCATACCTGCATCAACGATAGGGAAACCAGTTTGCCCATTGCACCATGCCGTAAACCAAACTGGATTATTGGTATAAGCCAAATTATTATATTCTATGCGAAATGCTTGGGTCACAACATAAGGAAAATTAAACAGAACTTGACTAAAAAAATCACGCCAAATTAATTCACTTAGCCAGGTTAGACTGCCATCATTATTTTGTGATGTAGCTAATTGTACGGATTGGCGAATTGAAAGTGTGCCAAAGCGTAAATCTACGCCAATATATGAGGTTAAATCTTGAAATGGATAGTCGCGATTTAAATTATAAGTAGCTAATTTTGAGGTGAAATTAAGTAAACGTTGTTGGGCTTGAGTTGCTCCGCCAGTTAATGCTGGTAATTGTTCAAATCCATGTTGCAATGGAGTAAAATCGTCCTTTTGTGGCTGTAATTGATGAAAATTAGTTAATAAATTCTCGCTTAAATAGCTTTGGCAACCTTCATGAGCTAATTTCTTTAGCCAAGTATTTTTATATGCGCTATAAACGCTATAGGGTTTAGATTGTTGGGTTAGAATTTCGCGTTTGGCAAAAATAGTTTGATCTTTATACATTTTACAATGTATTTCATAATCCATGAAGTCTTTTTGAATTTGCTGATCGCGGATAATTGCCCAAGGCTCATAATCTTCATTCCAATGCAGGGTTTTAATTTTGTAAGTAGTGAGTAATTTCAAAAGTTGTTCTTGAGTATTGCCATATAGGACGATTAAATCTGAACCAATTAATTGTAATTGTTGTTTTATTTCACAAATTGATTGATGAATAAAATTAACGCGTGGATTATCTAATTGAAGTGTATTTAGTAAGTCACGATCCCAAACAAAACAAGCAATTACCTTGCCATTGTTAAGAGCGGAAAATAATCCATGATTGTCATTAAGGCGTAAGTCTCGCCTGAACCAGAATAGCTGAGTTGGCTCTTGATTGTGCGTTGCAGCCATGAAAACCTCTTTTAGAATGATTAAACCGTTTACAATAATAGACTCATTATATCAGATAATTTAAAAACACATTTTGAAAGGGTTGCAATGGTTGAAAAAGTACAAAAATCACGGCTTGGGACGTATATTTTTATTTCTTTGGTTCTAGCTGTTATTGTTGGTCATTTTGCTCATGTTGGTATTACCGATCCAAATAGAATAAAATCAATTGCCGCTAATCTTGATTTAGTCTCAGTCGCTTTTTTACGTTTAATTAAGATGATTATTGCACCACTAGTGTTTACGACCTTGGTAACAGGGATTGCCAAAATGGGGGACGCTAAGGCGTTGGGGCGGATGTTTCTTAAATCGATGACTATTTTTGTGATTGGTGGTTTTGCTTCATTATCTTTAGGAATGTTATTAGTTGAGTGGTTTCAGCCAGGTAAAGCATTACATGAAGTGTTGCTTAATTCTTCAACTGCTGACATTGCTCAATCTGCCAATAGTGTGTGTACTACCTGTGGTGTTACGTTAAAATCATTTATGGAGTCAGTAATTCCAGCTTCAGCAATGCAGGGCTTTGTTGAGAATCATATTTTGCAAGTAATTGTGTTGGCGTTATTTATTGGTGTTGCTGGAGTCTCAATTGGTGAGCCCGTTGCACCCGTATTTGAATTTTTTGATATGATGTCAAAATTAATGTTTAAGATTATTGGTTACATCATGTACCTAGCTCCATTTGCAGTTTTTGCTGCAATTACCAAATTGGTGATGGGGAGTGGGGTTAGTGTGTTATCACTATACCTTGTCTATGCGCTAGAGTTTTATTTAGGGTTAGCGATTATTTGGATGGTTTTAATCGGGATTGGTTTGTTAGTTATCGGCAAACGCTTATTTGCAATTTTACGTCCGTTGGTTCCATTGTACGGTACGGCTTTTGCGGCTTCTTCATCAGAAGTTGCACTACCTGGAATTCTAAGTAATTTAGATCGCTTTGGTGTTTCAAAAAAAGTCAGCGGATTTGTGATTCCAATGGGTTATTCTTTTAATCTTGAAGCTTCAATGTTAAATTGTACTTTTGCAACGATTTTCATTATTCAGCTCTATGGTTATCATATTAGCTTGGC
>JAIETT010000315.1 GCA_019744945.1 Burkholderiales bacterium | reverse complement strand
ATGTCGGTGATTGTCCACTGCGTGTAATTATTAACCCAGAGATTGAATTTTTGACTGATGAATGCGCGGTTTTTAATGAAGGTTGTTTGTCATTACCTGGATTGCGTGGTGAAGTAAGTCGCCCAGTGGGGATTGCCTATAAATATTATGATCAGTTTGGCGAATTACATTCTGGCGAAGACTTTGGTTTTTTTGCCCGTGTTATGCAACATGAATGTGATCATTTAGATGGCATTTTATATCCATTTAGAATGCAGGATTTACGTAGCTTAGCTTTCATTGATGCTGAAACTAGCGATGCAGCCAGTTAAAGCTACTCCGCATAAATTTGCGGCATTAGATTCATTACGCGGAATTGCCGCGCTGATGGTGATTTTCCAACATTTTTGGGAAATGAATCATCCCTCCGATGATCGACTGCGCCCGTGGTTGTTTTTTTGCGCGGGGCATGAAGCGGTAATTTTCTTTTTTGTATTAAGTGGTTTTGTCCTAAGTAACCAATTACGTAATTTTAAATTTCCTGAGTATGGTCAATTTGTGTTAAAACGTTTTTTTCGGATTTACCCAGCCTATTATGTGGCAATAATAAGTTCAGCGCTGCTGTTGATTTGGATTAAGGCTTATTTTCCATCGACTCTAGATGGACATGGTTTAACCGAGTGGTTTTATATTTGGTCGCAAACTGCATTTGATAAAACCATGCTGTGGGGTTCGTTGAGTATTATTTCTCATGAAGGTAACAGCTTAGATGTTGTAACTTGGTCATTATTTTACGAAGTGTGGTTATCTTTAGCTTTTCCGCTGTTGGTTTTGGCTTTTTGGCGCTGGCATCAATTGATTAATTGGTTATCACTGTGTTTATTAGCGTGGCTGAGCTTTTATTGGTGGAAAAATGGTGATTTATTGGGTAATCCTTGGCAAAGTCTAGTTTATTATAGCTGGTATTTTCTACTTGGTTTACTGTTGTTTCGTCATCATGAACGCATTAAATTTCTGGTGAATCCATGGTTTTTGATTCTCGGTTGTGGGTTATATTTTAGCAATTATTTACTTTTTGGCAAAATTAGCAGCCGTTTACTGCATGAAGTTATTATTGCCTTGGGAAGTAGTTTAATTTTACTGAGTGGTCTGCATAATAAGGGTTTTAAATGGCTGTTAAATTGGTTACCCTTTAGATTCTACGGTAAAATATCGTATTCACTGTATTTGTTTCATTTGCCAGTTTTGTATGCGTTAAGTTATTTATTTCTGGCTAACTATTCGCTGGAATTGGTGAAAATTAGCACGTTAATTCTGACCACGTTGTTGGCAGCAGCGGGTTATTATTGGCTTGAACTACCAAGTATTAATGCTATTAAATCTATTTTACATAAATCTTCGAGGTAATATGACAACTCCTAACCAATATTTGACTCTTGCTAAAAGCAATCCGTTAAAAATTATTACATTAATTCTGGCCTTAATCGTGGTTTATTTGGTTTATAGTCATGAACATAGTAAAAAGGTCGCTCAGCAAGTCTATCAAGAAATGGTGGTAATGGATCAACAACTTGATCAGTTACAAGAGTCGGCAAATATGATTAGTAGTCAAAAAGCGAGTAATGACAAATTAATTGGCGCGTTAAAAGCATTGACTAAAGACAATTTTATGGCAAATAAAAATGATGCCATTCAGTTGGTTAAACAATTATATTATGCGCCACAAATTGAGTCGAGTTTACTTAATTCATTGAATGCGGCGAGTCCGCGTAGTTATGCTTTGCAACGTAAAAATATTACCGCTCAAATTAGAGTGCTTAAATATCAGCATAATTTAAGTATTACGCAGTTTAATCAGCAAATTAGTGCACTCTCAACGCAAGTTACTACAATTAAAAATCAAATTAATTCAATCAGTAATGATAGTTTGCATGACCTTGAATTGGCTAAGTTGCAGTTTATTAGCCATAAATTGGCTAAAACCATGCACTTATTAAAAGAGTCGCTAGTGCAAGAGGTGTTGGAGGATGAAGCTGGGGAAGCTCGTTTGAGTGCTTCTGGAGCTAAATAAGATAAGCATTTGAATTGGAGTTTGTAATGAGTAATGGGGTTTCAATAAATTTATTTCTTGTTGATGGATCTATCGATGGCGTTATTAAAGCTGAATCTCCAAACTGGACTGGTCAATGTTTAAAATTTCCTGCCGATAAGCTCTTAGATGTTATTCAAAGGGATGAAATTAAGGATAAAGTAGGTATATATTTTCTTTTTGGTGATGAAAGCTTATATATTGGCGAGTCTGAAAGTTTAGACGTGCGGCTTAAGCAACATTTGAAAGATGATAAGAATGATAAAAATAATTGGTGGAATCAAACTGTTATTTTTTCATCAAGTAATAATTTTTTAACTAAAGCTCATGTAAAGTATTTGGAAAATAAGTTAATTGAATTGGCAAGAAAAACCATAAAGTTTAAATGTACAAATCTGAACAATGGGGTTAAAACTAAACTAAATGAAGCCCTGCAAAATGACGCGGATAATTTTATTGAATATGTTCAAAACTTTGTTGCAATTTTGGGATTTAACATTTTTGTTGGTACCAGTAAAATTGATATAAGTCAGGTGGCTGGCGATAGTTTAAATGAATTTTATATAAACGAAAAAGGTGTGTTTGCTGAGGGACTCATAATTGGTAGCGGTGGTATCTTAGTTAAATCAAATAGTCAGGCGGTAGACAAAGAAACTCCTAGTATTAGCGTTGCCGCTAAAAGAGCTAGACAGCAATTGTTAGAGAACGGAATTTTGAAGTTAGTTGATGGTAAATATATATTTCAAGAGGATTTTCAATTTGACAGCCTCTCTTCTGCCTCGAGTGTAATACTTGGTCGTAGCAGCAATGGTAGGACATGTTGGAGGCAACGATCTTCTAATAAAACTTTCAAAGAATTAGAAATAGAGCAATTAGATAAAATAGATAAGGAAAAATAATGACCAACAAAATAGAAAATAACAGTGCGCCGGTGAGTAATTTTATTCGTGCGATAATTGAAGATGATTTGAGCACAGGCAAACATAGCCAAATTATTACGCGTTTTCCACCAGAACCCAATGGTTATTTGCATGTTGGACATGCTAAGGCGATTTGTCACAATTTTGGCGTAGCCGAAGATTTTGCCGGGTTATGTAATCTGCGTTTTGATGATACGAATCCAGAAAAAGAGAATGACGAATATGTGCGCTCAATTCAGGCTGATATTGCTTGGTTGGGTTATGTTTGGAATGGTGAAATTAAATATGCTTCGGATTATTTTGATAAACTCTATCAATTTGGTGAATGGTTTATTGAACAAGGCTTAGCTTATGTTGATGATTTGAACGCTGAAGAAATGCGCGAATATCGCGGCACATTAACTCGCGCGGGTAAAGACAGTCCATATCGTGCGCGCACGGTAGCGGAGAATTTAGACTTATTTCGGCGGATGCGTGCGGGTGAATTTGCTGATGGTGCCAAAGTTTTGCGCCTAAAAATTGATATGAGTTCGCCGAATATGAATTTACGTGATCCAGCGATTTATCGGATTAAACGCTTTCATCATATTCGCACAGGCGATAAATGGTGCATTTATCCGATGTATGATTATACGCACTGTATTTCGGATGCGCTGGAATCAATCACACATTC
>JAIETT010000283.1 GCA_019744945.1 Burkholderiales bacterium | reverse complement strand
TGACTAACTACCGCACCAATATCGGTTGGCATAAAGCGTGTTTTATCCATAACCACATATTCACGTTTCTTAAGCGTAGCAATAATTGAAGCATAGGTTGATGGACGTCCAATCCCTAACTCTTCAAGCGTTTTAACTAACGAGGCTTCGGTATAACGCGGTTTGGGTTCAGTTTGATGCGCGGTAATATCCAAATTATCCACAGGAACCATTTCACCTTCAGCTAGTTCTGGCAGGCGTGCTTCCTCATCTTCATCGATCACATCTTCAATAATTTCTTGATAAACTTTCATAAAGCCATCAAAATTAACCGTAACCCCATTGGCACGGAAAACTGCTTCACCCAGCGCTAAATCAATTGCGGTAGTATCCAAAAGTGCTGGACTAAATTGCGATGCCAGCGTACGCCGCCAAATTAACTCATATAATTTAAATTGATCCGCATTTAAATAGCGTTTAACACTCTCAGGTGTGCGTAAAATCGAGGTTGGACGAATCCCCTCATGGGCTTCTTGAGCATTTTTAGATTTACTGGTATATTGATTCGGTTTGCTCGGTAAATAGCGCCCATCAAAATTAGCGCCAATATATTCACGAATTTCATCAATTGCTAAACTAGATAATTGCACCGAATCGGTACGCATATAAGTAATTAGACCGACACTTTCGTGATTTAATTCAACCCCTTCATACAAACTCTGCGCAATCCGCATCGTGCGATCGGTAGCAAAACCTAGTTGACGTGAGCTTTCAATTTGCAAACTGGAGGTAATAAACGGCGCCGTAGGGTTTTTCTTCTTCTGTTTTTTGCTAACTTTAACAATTTTAGCTTCGGGATATTGGGTAAGGCTAGCCACAATGTCTTTAGCATATTGCTCGGTGCTAATTGATTTAGTTTCTAATTTATTTCCAGAATGTTGCACAATGCGGGCTTTGAATTTAGTCCGCCCTTTATGACTAAACAAGTGTATCCCAAAATAATCTTCGGGTACAAACTTGCGAATTTCATCCTCACGTTCACAAATTAAACGTAAAGCTGGCGATTGAACTCTCCCAGCAGATAAACCCGGCTTAATTTTACGCCAAAGTAATGGCGAAACATTAAAACCGATCAAATAATCCAAGGTCAAACGCGCCTGCTGTGCCGCAACTAAATTGCCATCAATTTGGCGCGGATGCAAAACTGCATCCAAAATAGCTGGTTTAGTAATTTCATTAAAGGTAACCCGTGCTACCTCTCGTCCAGCCAATAAATTATGTTCACGTAAAATCTCTTCCAAATGCCACGCAATTGCTTCTCCCTCACGATCTTGATCGCTTGCAAGATAAATTGCATCACAATTTTTGGCTGCTGCTAAAATTTCCTCAACATGTTTTTGATTTTTGGCAATTAATTGATATTTGGGTGTGAAATCATTGTTCACATCAATTGAGCCATTTTTTTTGGGTAAGTCTCGCACATGACCAAATGAGGCCAGTACTCTGAATTCATTGGCTAAGTATTTCCCAATGGTTTTAGCTTTCGCAGGAGATTCGACAATTAATAATTTACGCGCCATGATTAACCTTTATTTTAGTGTACAGTAAAATTAGCTTCCCAATAATATGGGCCCTCAATTTTTTCTAATCCCAATAAATTATATTTATAATGTTGCAAATGATAGATCAAACCTTCCAAAATTGGCTGCATCTCATCTTGCTCAACTTGCCAGTCTAAACCCAACTCAGCCAAACGGTCAAGTAAAATTTCACGTTCGATTAAGCTAATTGAATGACTCTGTTCCCATTCTAAAATTTGCTCCAAAATCGCCCGTGGCACATATTTCTCTTCCCAACTACTAATGCTGCGGGTTGCCAAAGGATTAATTTCCAATCCTTTACCGCCATTAACTACGGGTACAAACCAAGCCATTGCATCGGTAACTTCATCCAGAGTAAATTTATGCTCATTTAATAACTCTTTAATCAAGCTTTCTTGATTAAAGTACAAATTTTGATCTTTTGCCGTAGCAAACAAAAATTGTAAAATTTCAATCACAACCACACCTACTTAAAAACTCGTTGGTAGCGTCCGCCACCACAATTAACTACCATCCCAGATAATTCAAACTCCAGTAGTTTGCCACATAATTCACCAAAGTCTAAATTTAATTTTGCACACAGCACATCAATTGTCTGCGGTTCATAGCCCATAGCAAGCAAAATTGGATCGTTAGTTTCTTCAATAATTACATTATTTATCAAGCGCTTTTCACTTAATTTCAACTCATCCAAAATGTCATTTGTAGTTTCACATAATTTTGCGCCTTGTTTAATTAATTTGTGACACCCGCGCGCCATTGGGTTATGAATTGAACCTGGGATCGCCATCACCTCACGCCCCATTTCCAGCGCAAAATTAGCGCTAATCATGGATCCACCATCAATTGCCGATTCTATCACTAAGCACGCACGACTCAACCCAACCACAATTCGATTCCGGCGTGGAAAATTATTATTAGTCGGTGGGGTTCCGAGTGGAAATTCACTAATAACTAAACCTTGTTCACGAATTTTGCGATAAAGCTCACGATTCGAGGCAGGATAAACTAAATCCATTCCAGTGCCAATAACCGCAATTGTCGAGGCGCCATTAGTGGCTAATAACGCACCTTCATGAGCACAACGATCAATTCCAGCCGCCAAACCACTCACTACCGTTAAGCCACTTAAGGCTAATTCTTTAGCAAAACTATGAGCATTTTCAATTCCTTGAGTAGATGGATGCCGCGTTCCGACAATTGCAACCTTAGGATTTTTTAATAACTCCAAATTGCCCTCGCAAAATAAAACCAAGGGCGGCTGCGCAATTTCGGCTAATTCGATGGGATATTCCGGGCTTTCCAAAGTTAACAAGGTTCTAACATTTGGAGCTTGCGCTTGCCAAGCTAAAGCTTGTTCAACTTGCGCCAAGGAATTATCGCTCAAAATACTTTGCGCAACACCTTTACTCACCACTCTCATTAATCCAAATAAATCTTGTTGCAGCACGGCATCCACCGAACCATAATGCTGTACTAGCTTCAAAAACGTTGCTGAGCCAACGCCATAACTAAAGCTTAGCTTAAGCCAATTGGAAAGTTGTTGATTTTGCATTATTGTTGACTCTGTACAACAGCGTTAAATCTAATTGGTCGACTCGAATCGGTAATCAAACCAAATGATAATTTGTCATAAACTTTGTATATTAAAATTTCACCAATCGTTTCAGGCGGCGCTAATAAATATTTAGGTTCATCGGGCGGTGAAGTTGGATCAACAAATTTGTGTGTATCGGTAATTTCAAAGACTTGCCCAATATCCACACCATCTCGAGCACCACGGTTAATCACTACCGTGTTATTTTCCGCCGTGGAAGTTATCGCATCGTAAAGCTCCACAATTTTACCTGTAATTATTTGCTCAGATTTATGTGGCACAATATCGGGAATTTCTTGATCTGGCAATGCAGCCACGCGATCTAAATCCGCGACTTGATTACTCGCATAACTAATATCCATACTGGTTACAGGTCCAGTTTGATCAATAATACCATCTCCATCATAGCGCACCTCATAGCCCAAATTTTCTTGGGTATCTGGATCGGTAATTTTACGCATTTTACTAAATATTGCGACTTTATCTCCTGCTT
>JAIETT010000238.1 GCA_019744945.1 Burkholderiales bacterium | reverse complement strand
TGGGGGTCATAGCTCAGTTGGTAGAGCGCTACGATGGCATTGTAGAGGTCTGCGGTTCGATTCCGCATGGCTCCACCATTCATAACAATCAAGGAATAATCTATCAGCTACAATCTTGCCGTTAGCTAGCATATAAACCTCAACAAAATCAGCCATATAATTAAAAACGTAAACCGTATTAAACTTGATCCAACGCGATTATATATGCTATAAAAATAGCATCGGCTATTAATGCCCAGCTAGAAAATAGATACCTTTATATTGACAATCGTACATATTCAATGCTACAGTATCGACATCTTAAGAATGGTTTTATATGCATTTTGAATAGGATGAGAGTAAAAATCAAGCTAACCTTAAAAAGCATGGTATTGATTTTGAAACAGCAAAAGAAGCATTTAAAGACCCTAAAGCAATTAGAAGATTTGATCGCAGCGTAGGCACTGAAGATAGATTCCATATTATTGGTAAAATTAGAGGTGTTTTAGTAATCTTGGTAGCGTACACTAATCGTAAAAATGCAGTTCGAATTATTTCAGCTCGACCAGCGGGTAGAGATAAAGGAGTATATAATGACAACTAAAAATAAAGCCAGTCGCTTAACAACTGACGAGCACATAAAAAAACTAGTTGAAATACCTGATAATGACATTGATTATTCTGACATACCTGATATGAGTAACTCCACAGGATGGCAGCGATTATACCCAGAAGCTGGATCAGATACTAACATTACAGATAAAATGATGTTTGAGGCTCTCTCTCGAGCATTTGAAGCCCCTGAGTTAGAGAAAGTACCTGTAACCATAAAACTAGATCCTCGAATCGTTGAATTTTTTAAACAACATAGCAAAAAATATCAAGTTAAAATCAATGATGTCCTGATGGAATTTGTTAATACCTATAAAAAATCTCATACCCATTAATCAGATTACCACAGAAAAATAAAGATAGTTGAATAACTATCAAATAACATTTAATTTATTTATTAGGAACTTAAAAATGAAAAACTTCACCATCAATACACTGTTACTTGGCACTGCCGTTGCTCTTGCCGCGTGCTCATTCGTTAGTCTAAACCCACAGGCACAAAATACCACAGTTTCAACCAATACCAATGCATTGAGTAATTGTAAATTCATGGGTAATACTAATGTTTCTTTGTGGTCAAAAGCAGGAACCTTCCAAAGTCAATCTACGTCAGAAAGTCAACTGGATACTTTAGCGCGTAACGAAGCCGCAACCATGGGCGGAAATACCGTAAGTCCAGAATCGGCGATCAATAATGGACAACGCACATATCGTGTCTATAATTGCCCAAGTAACTAAAATTTAGCCTTAGATTTATTCCATAACGAAAGTCAAGAAGTCATATGCAAAGTAGAGAAACATTTATTGAAGTAGCAGGCGGTAGAATTTGGTCAGAAATAATCTATACTGAGACCAGCAAACATCGCCCTGCCTTAATTTGCTTACATGGCGGACCTGGCAGTAATCATAATAAACTTAAATACAGCCTCTCAGGCTTGGCCAAATTTTTCCCGATTATTTTTTATGATCAATTAGGTGGTGGCAAATCTTACGTGCAAGAAGGCAATCCAGCCAACAATCACCTGTGGAATGTCCAACGCTTTACCGATGAATTGGCCAGTTTAATTCAATTTTATAACCTTGAGCAGTTTAACCTTTTCGGTTCTTCATGGGGTTCGAGTTTAGCCATTGAATATTGGTTAGGTAATTATAATCCAAAGCCGCAACGCTTAGTTTTGGGCAGTCCATTAATTAGCACCAAAAGATGGGAACAAGATTCCACATTACTTAAGCAACAATTGCCTGCTGAAATTTATTCAATTTTAGTTGAATGTGAACAGCACAATCAAACCTCATCCCAAAAGTATAAAGATGCGATGGAACAATTTTATAATCGCCACGTACTTAGAAAACCCGAATTGAATGCCACCCAATTAGATTTTTTAGCCAGAAATCCAACGTTCATCAATAATGACGTTTATCAAAACATGTGGGGTAGTAATGAGTTTTACAGTACAGGTCAACTAGCCAATTACGAGCGCTTTGCCGATTTGCAGCACATTTCAATTCCAACCTTATTTATTGGCGGTGAACATGACGAAGCACGTCCCGAAACGCTGGCTTTATATCAACAACAAGTAAAAGATTCACAACTAGTTACCATCGCTGGGGCTAGTCATTGTGGTTATTTTGAAGCAACTCCAGCCTATTCAAAAGCACTGCAAGAATTTTTGTGGGTTGAATAATCCGTAAATTACTCAACCAGCGATTACAGACTGAGCTAAAATTACCGAGTGGCTACAGCCTTAGTAAATAAGGTGAAGAAATTTTGGGTGGTAACCTCGGCCAATTCAGCCAGATTAATTTGGCGTAAATCAGCAATGTATTGTGCAGTATGGCGAACTAAGGCTGGATGATTTAATTTACCACGAAACGGAACTGGTGCTAAATACGGTGCATCGGTTTCAACTAATAAACGCTCAAGCGGCACAAATTTAGCCACTTCATGCACTTGAGTTGCGGATTTAAACGTCGCAATCCCCGATAAAGAAATATAACAACCTAAGTCAAGAAATTTGCGCGCCCAATCTTTATCTTCAGTGAAGCAATGCATCACGGCTCCGCATGATTCAATTTGAGCGTCTTTCAACATTTGATAAGTATCGGCCGCGGCTTCACGAGTATGAATAATTAACGGCAAACTAGTTTTTTTGGCAACTTCGATATGAATATTAAAACGCTCATGCTGCCAGGTCATGTCCAATTCTTTATTCCAATGATAATCCAGACCAGTTTCACCAAGTGCAATAACTTTTGGATGCGCAACATACTCCAATAAATATTCAGGTGTAAGTTTAAAATCAGGCAATTTTTCATCGGGATGAATTCCAACCGAGGCAAATAAATACGGCTGACTCGCCGCAATTTCAATTACCTGAGCAATATTATCTGGACGAGTTGCCACAACCAAGGCATGACTAACTTGATTAGCCTGCATTTGTGTAAGAAAAGTACCTAAATCAGCACTTAATTCGGGGAAATTTAAATGACAATGCGAATCTACTAACATGAGCTCACCTTATTTTGCTAAAATACTTACCTTAAATTCAAAAAATGCTAAAATCGCGAAATTTACCCAATTTAACTAGCATTCGGAACAAGTTATAAAAATTAAACTTGAGCCCAGAATTGTAACATAATTAGAATAAGCGTCTTGGCAAACACCATTTAAATACGCTGTAAATCATAGGAAACAAGAAGAATCAATGAATCGTGGCAATATTTACGTAATCGCCGCACCATCTGGTGCAGGAAAATCAACCTTAGTTAACGCACTGTGTAAACTTGACTCACAAGTTCAATTATCAGTTTCGCATACAACTCGAGCGATGCGCCCTGGAGAAGTTGATGGCGTAAATTATTTTTTTGTAACCACCGCTGACTTTCAAACCATGATCACAAACAGTGAATTTCTTGAATATGCGCAGGTTTATGAAAATTATTATGGTACCAATATCAATACCATCAAACAATTTTTGGCGACAGGCAAAGATATAATTTTGGAAATTGATTGGCAAGGTGCTCAACAAATTCGCAAACTCTTTCATGAAGCGGTGTTAATTTTTATTTTGCCACCCTC
>JAIETT010000095.1 GCA_019744945.1 Burkholderiales bacterium | reverse complement strand
AGCTAAATCAGCGTCTAAATCCTGCAACATCTCAGCGCTAGCAAAAGCAGGTGTCGCACAGACAATTTTATCCGCGACATAAACTTCATTGCCAGCCGTGACTTGCCATTGCCCATTTTGTAACTGTGAAATATGACTAACCGCTGCGGTTTGAATTAAATTATCACGTCCAATTGCGCCACTCAAGGCACAAATTAACTCTTCAATTCCACCGCTAAATGAGGTCAAGACACCACCTGGACCTGCTGGACTTGCCACAACTTTACCAGCTTTTTTATCACGATGATGTTGACGGGTTAAGCGTAGCATTGCTTTTAAGAGACCACCATACTCTTGTTCTAATTGATAAATCCGCGGAAAACAGGCTTGCAACGACATTTGCTCAGGATCACCGGCAAAGATTCCACCTGCCATTGGCGCAATTAATTTATTTAACGCTTCAGTCCCCAAACGCCGCCGGGTAAAATCTGCCAAAGTTTCATCGCTACTCGCATGACGTTGCGGCACAAAAAATTCTGTGGCAATGCGTAATTTACCTTTAAATGAAATTAGGCTATTAGTCAAAAACTCAATTTGATTATGCGGTAACTTATGCAATTTACCCTGAGAAAAAACAAAACGTTTGCGCGCATTATCGTTGCTGGGTAATAATTGCTCGCTAATGCCTAAGCTTTGACATAATTCTAACGTTTGCGGTTTATTAGTCAAAAAGCCATTTGGTCCCCACTCGCATAAATAGCCGCTTTCCTGACGACTCCAGGCTTTGCCACCAAACCGCGCTTCTTTTTCAAGCACTTTAACATTAACCGCTAGATTTTGCGCTTGAGCTTGCTGTTGAATTTGATAAGCGGTTGCCAAACCCGACAAACCACCGCCGATTACTATAATTTGTTGCATAATGTTCTCTTTTTACTTATTTTCAATTACTTTAGATTCAGAGGCTGAATTAGATTTAATTATCGATTTTGCTGCGGTAGCTTCTGATTCACTCAAGGCTTTTTTTGCCACTTTATCAATCGTTACCGTCATGCAAACCCCTTTTGCTACAGTTGCACACGCCGCCGTTGTGGCAGCTGGATGTGAAGTTAATACACTACTCGCCGTTAAGTGCGTTTGCCCAGATGAACCACGATTAAGTAAATGCTCATGCGACTCACCAGAAAAAGGTGAATTTGGCAAAATATTAAATCCTAAAAGTCCGTAGAGTAAGGTAATTTGTTTAGTTTTTGTGTTGGTTTTTATCTTATTTGCTCTATTATATTGTTTATGTTCTGGATAAAGGCGTTATGTTTATTTGTTCTCGCTAAAATTTATATTTCTCGATTATTTTGTAATTCTTTCACTTACAAATTCATTATTCTCTTCATCAACATTAGTTGAGTTATCTTCTGGTATTTTTTCAACAAATAATTTTTCAATGATTTCTAAGTTATCATTGTTATATTTAGTAAATTTCTGGAGTTCTAATTCATTACTTTTAATGTATGCTTCGACTATATTTCTAAACTTAAATAATTTATCCCGCATCTTAGCAAAACTACCATATTTTTCACTGCATAACTCCATTAAAGGATATAAATTAGCACCTGTATGATTCGGTATATCACTGGGCTTAAAATTAATAAGTTCATCTATCCTTGGATTTATATATGTTTTTCGTGGATCATTTAACATATCTTTAAATGCATTAATAATACTAACATAATATTCTGTTAATATTGGAATAAGTACTCCTTTATTTATCCAATCTGCTATAACTTTTAAGTTAACGCCTTTATTGGTTAAACAGTACAGCAAATCCAACACAGATGAGCCTGTTTTTTCTTCAATAAAATCATAATTTACAGAACTATAATTATTTTTAAACCAAGGTTCCCCCAAATTTTGCAAAGTAGTATAGTCTATTATCTCTAATGAACTAATAAATTTATCAATAATTTTCTTTCGATAAAAATCAAAATACTTAGTTAAGAACCCTTCTTCATTAAGTTCTTTTATTTCAAATAATTTCATAAATAAAGCTTTATTGCTCGGTCTAAAAACACTCAACAATGAAAAGGTATCGGACTTCAACGGTGTGAGTCTATCATCATACACCATGAATTCACTTGTTAAAACACACTCAAACAACTCATCATATCCTTCGTATTTAGCATGGTAAACACATACAATAACCATATCGCATAATTGCCATGCTCGAAATCATTTTTAGTTTTATGATTTATATATTTTTCTAGATATTGTATTACCAAATTTTGTATGCGTATGCTGTCATCATAAATAACATAATCACCTAATTTTAAATTTGCCTCAATATCTAACCTTAAAAAATCGTTGAAATTTGGTTGTAATATTTCCCCAATATCACGCCAAGTTTTATAGTCTTGACATTTAAAATCTTTATGTTCTAAAGTAAAATTGTTTAATTTTGCTTGTAAATCAGCATTTACTTCATTTGCAACTTCTAGATTAGGATATATTATTTTTCTATTATTTACATCACTACACTCTTTGAAAAGAGCATTGTCGGTATAAAATAAATAGTGCTTATTAATTAATTTCATTACTTCATCGTATGAGCCATTTAACACTTGTTCAACTTCTTCAAATTCTAATTTTGCTGCAATTATTGGCATTATATTTTTGATTATGCGTAAATTATTAATTTCCCCATGTTCATAAGAATTATATAGTCTAACTAATAAATCTTTCATTAACTTACTAGCATTTTGAATTAAACTATTTTCAAATTCTTTTCCTGACATTAATATTGGAAATTCTGTTTCATCAACAATCCGTTCCATGTAGGTATTAAAAATAGGCTCTTTTAATTCCGAGATATTGCAGATTAAAATTATTTGGCATTTCATTTTATCTTTTAGATAATCAATAATTCCGATCAAATCTAAATAATTTTCTTCATTAGCGTGTAAGCGTTCTAAATCATCAAAAACCACCACTCGATTTTTAGGCATAAATATTTGCCAGTTGTTTTCCATAAATTTAGCTAATAAGCCATTTAAGGTTAGCAATTTACACCAAAATTGTTGCTGGATAATTTGAGCAATTAATTCACTACGTGAAGCACTAAAGCAGCTAATATAAATATTGGGTTTATCATCAATATATTGATAATTGTTCTTATAATACGTAGTTTTACCACTTCCCCAAGGGCCATCAATTAGCAAGCATTGCCAGTTTAATTTTTGAATTTTACGCAGAGTATTATTTGCCTTACTGGCAAATTTATTTTTTATGTATTGTATAAATGCATAGATTCTTTTGGCACAATAAATAATAAAATGTATGCATCTATTTCCAATCGTTGTAATGGCTGACCAAGTGAGAAAAATAAGAACGATAACGCTTGTAATAATTACAATCATGTTCTCAAAAAATTCTTTCAGTGTTTTCAATTCAATAGGTAACATTATAACAATAAGACTAAATATCAAAATAACCACGAAACTAAATATTTTCATTTCTACCGATCTGCTTTACTAAGCCAGTTATCTTATAACATCCATTTTTAGCTACTCCTACGCTTAACTTGCTGCAGCGCCAAATCCAATGACTCACTAAAGCGCTCACGCAGCAACTCTTGATCCTCCAGAACCTCTTCAGGAACACTCATATAATTCATTTCGGCAAGACTACCATCTTTCTTGGAGTAACTAAACGGATGGCAACCGCGCGCGCAATACTTGGCTTT
>JAIETT010000215.1 GCA_019744945.1 Burkholderiales bacterium | reverse complement strand
TACTGGAGTCGTTGACGCGGCATTACCCACAATCTGGAAACCGGTAATAGAGGTGGCAACGTTAGGAGTCGTCGTCGCATTATTACCGCTCGTGAGTGTGAGTGCATCGGCATGCGCGAAGGAAGTAAAAGAGAAAAAGAGAATAACTTTATTCCAAATAGTGTAACGTTAAAAGAATTCCATAATGCCTTAATTTTAAATATACCTAAAATTATTTTCATAAATAGGTTTGTCTATCATGATTATAAAAACTATAGGCGATTTTTGGATGGAGAATATCAAAAATATTTTAGTTCTAATAAAGTTGAGGACTTTGCACAAGATGATGCAAAAGAAAAATTAAAACATAATTTTGATTCTACTTATTTATTTCCTGTTGATTCATATAGATATGTTTTCTTTTTTCTAGATCAAATTAATGATTTAAGATTAGGTAATTCTTACCATGAATTTGAGAATTCTGAAGATATTCAACGAGCATTAAGACAACAATGGGCTGGGTATTTGGAGCAATCACTAAAGTCATTTAGAGATAAGCCAGTTATTAAACAAGACTTAGAGCGAAAGTCTTTTGAAAAATTAGAACAAGTTGAAAAATTAATTACTTCATTAGCTGAAACACTTAAAAGTCAAAATGAAAACCTTAATAAATCATCATTATCAGATTTTATTAATCTTGCTGAAATAAGCAAATTAGAAGATATACAAAAAATATTTGATGAATGCATACAAAATATTTTATATCAAGATGAATCAATTGATCCATTCGAAATAAATTTACAGCCCAGAATTTCATTTGAAGAAATAATTCAGGAAGATTCTGTTCAAAAATGGGCTGAAATATTGTCTGACTTAGCCAGCACACATAAATGGTCTCAAGTGATTAGTATTACACCATTATTTTCAGGATTTCATTATAAATATTGGAAGACTAGGATGGATGTTCCTATAAAATCTGTTATGCAATTAGCCAGTATATATGCTAAATCAGATGACAAGTCTGGTATCATAAAGACAATCAAAGATAAATTTGATAAATTAGTTGATTATAAAAGTATAGATAAGAAAAAGACGCAAAGTAGTTTATCACCTGATGATGTTCCGTTTTAGACAGGTTTCAAAATGCAAAAAGAACGATTGATAATTAAAAATTTTTTTACATTGAAAGATGTAGATATAGAGCTTGGTAAATATAACGTATTTATTGGCGAACAAGCCAGCGGTAAAAGTCTGATTTTAAAAACGCTCTTCTTTTTTAGAAGTATATTGTTTGCCCCAATTCGGATGTATCAGACTGATTCAGTAGAGTTGCAAAAGTTATTTATTCATATGTTTTGTGATTCATTGAATATAAATGATTTTAATCTAAATGCTACAATTAAGTATCAAATAGATAATTATGAAATTATGATTTCTATAAGTGATGGTAAACTTATTATAGATACCAATCAAAACTTGGTTAATTTATACGCTCAGAGTCGCCAATTATTACTTAATAAATATAAAGAAATACAACAAAATGAAGCTTATATTGATGTGATCCGTTTTTCGATTATGGAAATGGAAGTTCAAAGGGTCATAGAAAGTAGTTCCATTGGTAAAATATCTTTTGTTAGATTTTTACCTGCTGGAAGAATGGCTTTTTTCACCATTTTAAATAATTTGTTTAACGTTATCAGTAATGAAAAGTTCAATCTCAATCAATTAATTGTAAATTTTGGACAGGATTATCAAAAAGCGTTTGCGGTATATAATCAAATACGTGATGATACTAAGCATCGGTTGGCAACATTTAACCATTTAACCGAGAAAATCTTAAAAGGTAAGTATGTTTATGATCAGTTAGGTGGTTATATTCAGCAAGATGGGTTTCAAACTAAGCTTGCGGATGGTTCATCTGGTCAGCAAGAGTTTTTACCTGTTTATATGATATTACGTCATTATTTACTGTCTGGGCATGATAAAGGTAATCTCTATATCGAAGAACCAGAAGCACATCTTTATCCATCTGCACAAAAAGCAATTACCGAATTATTGGTTTATGTGACCAATGCAACTAATAGCGATGGATTGTACATTACCACGCATAGCCCATATATTTTAACTGTGCTTAATAATTTGATTTTAGCAAACGATGTTAAGGATAAACAAACCTTGTTTGATAAAGACTTGTTAGTGCCTTTTGAAGAAGTGCGCGCTTATTTTATTGCCGATGGTGGTGCGCGTGATTTGCGCGATGTTGAAAATCGTTTGATTTTAGCCGATAATTTGGATAAGGTATCCGAGCAAACCGCATTAGATTTTGATAAATTACTGGATTGGAAATATGATGAGTAGCTGTATCCAATCGGTAAATCATCGCCAAATTAAGTGCGAAGAAAAGCAAAGTAAATTTATTTTGTTAAATCCAGAATGTAAACCAGTTGATTATATTACGGTTGATGGTTGTATTTATCCGCGTGGACATCATGACCTATGCTGTGACTTTGCCTTAAATTTTGAGGATAAAACGGTTTTTGTTGAGTTGAAAGGCAGTGATATTACTCATGCGATTAAGCAAGTATTAGCAACTAAGCAAGCTGCAAAATTTCCTATAAATCCAAATAAAACTGCGGTAATTGTGACTAGTAAAATGCCCAAAGATGATCAATCGTTACGGGTGCAAAAAATAGCTTTGAAAAAGCAAAAGATTACTTTACTATCTGGTAATAGTCCGCTATCTAAGAGCCTGAGCGAGTTATAGCGGATAAAGTTTTAGAAAGAAATAGCATGAACCACATTATTAACCAACAGATAGTAAACCAGATTCAGCTGCGTTATGACAATATCCCGCTAGCTGTGTTTTTGGTTGGGACAAATGGTAGTGGTAAAAGTTCATTGCGCAACTATCTAAATTTGAGTGATATTCAAAGCAACATTGATCCCGATGTTTTAAATCGGGTTTATCGGGCGAAATATCCTGATAATTATCAAATTGAAGCTGGCAAACAAGCTCTTAAAATGTATGATGATGCGCTTAGCAAGGGTTTAAATATTTGTTTGGAAAGTACTTTAGCTGGTCGAGGTACGATGCAAAGAATTATTGCTGCCAAAAATGCAGGATATTTTACCTTGGCTTATTATATTGGCTTAAATAGCGTTGAGTTAAATTTGGAACGGATTGCTGGACGTGTTTCTCGTGGTGGACATGATATTCCAGAAAATATTGTGCGGCGGCGGTTTCACGAATCTGCGGATAACTTAGTTTTAATTAAAGATTATTTAGATGAAATTTATTTGTTGGATAATAGCGAAGCTAATTTTTCACTACAATCATCGCTAATTGCAGGTAATAAAACCAATTATTTAAAATCAAGTCAAGAGTGGGCGCAGCAATTAATTCAACGCCTATCAATTTAAATTGGGTACATCAATGGAATATTCAAAAAAACAAATTAATAAGGCTGGTGAAATAATTCAAGATTATCCGCAATTGCTAAATATAGTCAAAGATCAGATTCGCCAAGCGCAATATCAAAGTCTGCGCATTGTGAATAAACAAATGATTGCAATGTATTGGCAAATCGGTGAGCTGTTATCCTCACAGGTGGTAAATAGCTGGGGCAAATCTATTGTTGAAACACTATCTCATGATTTACGTCTCGAGTATCCCGAAGTCAAAGGATTTTCAGCAACTAATTTATGGGCAATGAAGCAGTTTTATGAAAATTATAAAGAGCTCTCAATTCTCCA
>JAIETT010000018.1 GCA_019744945.1 Burkholderiales bacterium | reverse complement strand
AAACCTGGATCAGGATTATCAATTTGCGATTGTAATGGATAAACATAATATTCACCAAGACTGCGATTCTTATCAACCACACCCAAACCAACTCGGTCTAAAGCTAACGCAGCACGCCACCACACGCGATCAAATTGATCATTTACCACCACTTGATTATTAATCACCACGGCATTTTTAACTGGAGCCTGTACCGCTGCTACCGCTTTCTTAATTTGCTCAGCTGGTAAACCAGCAAACGTCATATACTGAGTTAAAAACTCAAGTTCTAATTGAGGATTAGATGGGCGTGGAATCCATTTAGTTTGTTGTTGATCTGAAGAAGCCAAACTTGAGGTTCGATCAATACCAGGTGAACTACACCCTTGATACTCCTCATCCATTTGATAATTAGTATCCATCATGATCACATTATTACCATCTTGCCATAAGGTTACTCGATACATATACATTGAACTTAATGAGTACATATTACCCCAACCAATCCAATCAAAGATACCGCGTAAACTGTTACCCTGTGGAACTGAAGTATTGCGTGACGCCCAATCCGATTGAATCACACCAATCGCCTGATTTTGATACTTCACCGTTAGCCCAACCTGACCAACATACGCCAAAACCAATGGCCACACAGTATTCACATTTTGACTTTCCATCACTAACCAACGCTGTGAACCGCCATTGGCTATATACATATTCGCTACATTCGCAACTTTGTAACCAGGTTGATCAGTTTTAGGCACCATTTTATAATTAGTGGTTAAATCTGGTGAGGTTAAGCCTGGCGGCGTAGCTAAATCCACCGTCTGACGCGGTGCTGATGAGGTAAATACCGCTTGAGAATCTACCGCGCTACAAGCTGCCAGTGCGATTGCTGAGGTAACCACCATTAAACTATATCGAAGAATATTACGCATGCTAACTCCTAATTGCTATTTAAGATCAATAAGTACATTTTTTAAGGATTCTTGGTATTTCTGACTCAATACGGTTAGTGGTAAACGTAAGTGAGCCGATCCCAAACGCTGTTCAAAAAACAACCCCCATTTAACTGGAATTGGATTCGCTTCCACAAATAACAACTCATATAAACCGAGTAATTGATCATTAATTGCTCGTGCTTGAGATGATTGATGAGCTAATGCCAAAGCACACATTTGACTAAACAAGGCTGGGCGAATATTACTCACTACCGAAATAACTCCATTCCCACCCGCTAACATAAATGCCAAACTACTTGCATCATCACCCGAAAATAACAGGAAATCCGCTGGTTTATGCGCAAGCAAATAGGTACAACGTTTAATATCACCAGTGGCATCTTTTAAACCAATAATTTTCTTGCATTCATGCGCCAAACGTAAAATCGTCGCATCATGAATATCAGCTGCCGTGCGTCCTGGAACATTATATAAAATTACTGGAAATTTAGAACACTCGGAAACAGCAGAAAAATGTTGAAACAGCCCCTCTTGAGTTGGCTTAACATAATACGGGGTTAAGCACATCAAATAATCGACGCCCGCAAGCTGATTAACTTGTTGGACAAAATTCAAAGTTGCTGCCGTTGAAGCGGTGCCACTACCGACAATAATCTTTACTCGCCCAGCATTTGTTGCAATTATTTGCTTAATTACCAAGATTTTTTCAGCATCGGTCAAGGTTGCGGCTTCTCCAGTTGAACCAACTGCCACCAAACCATCCACGCCACTCTTAATTTGCCACTCAACAAACTCACTCAAACGAGCATAATCAACACTACCATCATCAAACATCGGCGTTACGACCGCCGTAATACAACCCTTTAACATACTCACCTCTATTTTAAAATGTATAATTAGCCTGCTGTTGTTGCAATAATCCACCCAGCATAATCTCAATTTTGGCTTTGGCATCGCTGCCAGCCTTATCATTACTAAATTGAACCCCAATTCCAGCTGGATAACCCACTGTTGAAACAGGACTTAACCAGCAAACTTTACCTGTCACTGCGATGTTCTCATTGGTTTCAGGTAAAGTAATCAAGAGAAAAACTCCATCACCTAATTCATAGCCACTACTACCATGAAGAAAAATTCCACCGTATTTAAATTGTTGAATATAGAATTTAGCTAATTCTATTTTACTTGGAATAACTAATTTAAAAATATTACTCATTAGGAGCTCTCACTATTTATGATTTTTATATGTGGGAAGTTTATTTGTATTGAGTGTCATGTTTTGAATCGACACTTTGGGTGCAAATAAATCACCATTTACAGTAATTGGTATTGAAACAGATTTAACATTTTGCGCATTTTTTGGCAAAATACTACTAATAATCATACTGTAATCCAAGCTAGTATTCGCAAAATTAATCACACCGCTACCTGTAGCCATAATCAACGGTGAATGAAATGCCAAGTTACTCCGCTCTGAAACACCATTGGTAAAATCAAACTTAGCTTTCAAATTAGTAAAATTGGTCATTACCGCACTGCGAGTTTGAAAAACAGCTAAATTCTCAGGGCTCAAAAATAGACTAAAATCAATGCCGCTAAAGCCGCCATTATTAACATTCAAGTCAATTGAACCATTAATTTTCTTATGCAAATCTTCATAGCTTTGAACACCTTTTGCCGCGGTATCAATTTGCAAATCGGCTTGACCACTAATTGCCGAGACATTAAAAATACTCGCAAAAACTTTTTGTAAATTAACACTGTTGATTTTACTTTTAAAGCTCACATCATACGATTCAGCAACCTTATCCATAACCATTGAACCTGCAAAATTTCCGTCGTAGACCTGACCTTGAACTTGACTTAAATTCAAGCGCTGGTTTTTTACCTCCAATTTAGCATTCACATTGCTTAAATTAACATGACTTAAATTCAATTGCTTAAATTTTAAATTGGCTACCAAATTGGTCAAACTAATCCAATCAAACGGTAAACTACTCGTATCAGAATATAACGGAAGTAAATTCCCCTGAGCTGAAGTCATAAACTTACTGATATCTAAGTTATCAACGCTAGCATCTAGGTTAATGTTTGGTAACGCATAATTATAATCATAGGTTAAATTCAACTTGATTGGCGACTGATTAATCAAGCCATTCAAGTTAAAATTCATCAGACTTTTTGCACCATTTAAACCACATTGACCATTCAGCGTACCACTGGAGACCGCGGTTTGTTCGCCGAGCCCACGATATTTAAATTCAAGTTTACAGCTATCGGTAGTTATATCTAAAGCTGGATTAAATTTAACCTGATTTAAGTTTAAACCCACATCTAGGCTACGTTTTGCCGTAGTAAATTCATATTTAGTAACAATATTACCTGCCGTATAGTTCATGAAATTAGTCGTGTTTATTTTATCCGCATTGATCGTAAAACTACGTGCATTGTTTGACTCAAAACCATTTAAGGTTGTCGATAAGTTATTCAGCGTTAAACCATAACCCGATAAAAGCGCCGTATCAATCGCTAGCGCACCTTGATAATCAGGGATATGAATAATTCCCCGCGCACTTTCAAGCCATAACTCTTGAGTTTTATATGCATAATGCCCACTAGATTGTAATTCAAGGCTTGAAGTTGGATTGGCTAAGGATATAGTCAGATTTTCAATCTTAAGATTATCATCTGCAATCTTAGAAACTTGCCCTTGAATACTTAATTTAGCTGCATAATTAGATAAATTTAAGTTTAAATTAAACTCAGGTAACGTTTCCAAATTAATCACTCTTA
>JAIETT010000136.1 GCA_019744945.1 Burkholderiales bacterium | reverse complement strand
AAACCTGGATCAGGATTATCAATTTGCGATTGTAATGGATAAACATAATATTCACCAAGACTGCGATTCTTATCAACTACACCCAAACCAACTCGATCTAAAGCTAGCGCAGCACGCCACCACACGCGATCAAATTGGTCATTTACTACCACTTGATTATTAATTACCACCGCATTTTTAACTGGAGCTTGTACCGCTGCTACCGCTTTCTTAATTTGCTCAGCTGGTAAACCAGCAAAAGTCATATACTGCGTAAGAAACTCAAGCTCTAATTGTGGATTGGATGGACGCGAAATCCATTTAGTTTGTTGTTGATCTGAAGAAGCCAAACTTGAGGTTCGATCAATTCCTGGTGAGCTACAGCCCTGATATTCCTCATCCATTTGATAATTAGTATCCATCATAACCACATTATTGCCATCTTGCCACAAAGTTACCCGATACATATACATTGAGCTTAATGAATACATGCTGCCCCAGCCGATCCAATCAAAGATACCGCGTAAACTGTTACCCTGTGGAACTGAAGTATTACGTGATGCCCAATCCGATTGAATCACACCAATCGCTTGATTTTGATACTTCACGGTTAGTCCAACCTGACCAACATAGGCTAAAACCAATGGCCACACAGTATTCACATTTTGACTTTCCATCACTAACCAACGTTGTGAACCGCCATTGGCTATATACATATTTACTACATTCGCAACTTTGTAACCAGGTTGATCCGTTTTAGGCACCATTTTATAATTAGTGGTTAAATCTGGTGAGGTTAAGCCTGGTGGCGTAGCTAAATCCGCCGTTTGACGCGGGGCTGATGAAGTAAATACTGCTTGAGAATCTACCGCGCTACAGGCCGCCAGTACGATTGCAGAAGTAACCCCCATTAAACTATATCGAAGAATATTACGCATGCTAACTCCTACTTGCTATTTAAGATCAATAAGTACATTTTTTAAGGGTTCTTGGTATTTCTGACTTAATACAGTTAACGGCAAACGTAAGTGAGCCGATCCCAAGCGCTGTTCAAAAAACAAACCCCATTTAACAGGAATTGGATTCGCTTCAACAAATAACAACTCATATAAATCAAGTAATTTAGCATTAATTGCTCGTGCTTGAGCTGCTTGATGAGCTAATGCCAAAGCACACATTTGACTAAATAAAGCTGGACGAATATTACTTACTACCGAAATAACTCCGTTCCCACCCGCTAACATAAATGCCAAACTACTTGCATCATCACCCGAAAATAACAGGAAATCCGCTGGTTTATGTGCAAGTAAATAGGTACAGCGTTTAATATCCCCAGTAGCATCTTTTAAACCAAGAATATTTTTACATTCATGCGCCAAACGTAAAATCGTCGCATCATGAATATCAGCTGCAGTGCGCCCAGGAACATTATATAAAATCACTGGAAATTTAGAACACTCAGCAACCGCAGAAAAATGTTGAAACAGCCCCTCTTGAGTTGGCTTAACATAATACGGGGTTAAACACATCAAATAATCGACGCCCGCAAGCTGATTAACTTGTTGGACAAAGTTTAAGGTTGCTGCCGTTGAAGCCGTTCCGCTACCGACAATAATTTTCACTCGTCCAGCATTTGTTGCAATTATTTGCTTAACTACCAAGATTTTTTCAGCATCGGTCAAGGTTGCGGCTTCTCCAGTTGAACCAACTGCCACCAAACCATCCACGCCACTCTTAATTTGCCACTCAACAAACTCACTCAAACGAGCATAATCAACACTACCATCATCAAACATCGGCGTTACGACCGCCGTAATACAACCTTTTAACATACTCACCTCTATCTTAAAATGTATAATTAGCCTGCTGTTGTTGCAATAATCCACCAAGCATAATCTCAATTTTGGCTTTGGCATCGCTGCCAGCCTTATCATTACTAAATTGAACCCCAATTCCCGCTGGATATCCCACCGTAGAAACAGGACTTAACCAGCAAACTTTACCCGTCACCGCAATGTTTTCATTGGTTTCAGGTAAGGTAATTAAGAGAAAAACGCCATCGCCTAATTCATAACCACTGCTACCATGAAGAAAAACTCCACCGTGCTTAAATTGTTGAATATAGAGCTTAGTTAATTCGCCTTTATTTGGAATAACTAATTTAAAAATATTACTCATTAGACCCTCTTACTATTTATGATTCTTACGTGGAGAAATTTTATTTGTATTTAGTGTCATGTTTTGAATCGACACTTTGGGTGCAAATAGATCACCATTTACGATAATTGGTATTGAGACCGATTTAACATTTTGCGCATTTTTTGGCAAAATACTACTGATAATCATACTGTAATCCAAACTCGTATTCGCAAAATTAATCACACCATTACCAGTTGCCATTATTAGCGGTGAATGAAATGTCAAATTACTGCGCTCTGAAATCCCATTGGTAAAGTTAAACTTAGCTTTCAAATTAGTAAAGTTGGTCATCACAGCACTACGAGTTTGAAAGACAGCCAAATTTTCTGGACTCAAAAATAAACTAAAGTCAATCCCACTAAAACCACCATTATTAACATTCAAATCAATTGAGCCATTAATTTTCTTGTGTAAATCTTCATAGCTTTGAACGCCTTTTGCCGAAGTATCAATTTGCAAATCGGCTTGACCACTAATTGCTGAGACATTAAAAATACTTGCAAAAACTTTTTGTAAATTAACGCTACTGATTTTATTTTTAAAACTCACATCATATGACTCGCCAACTTTATCTAGCAGCATGGAGCCAGCAAAATTACCATCATAAACCTGCCCTTGAATCTGACTTAGATTCAGGCGCTGATTTTTCACCTCCAGCTGAGCATTTACATTGCTTAAGTTAACATGACTTAAATTCAATTGCTTAAATTTTAAATTTGCCGTTAGATTGACCAAACTAATCCAATCAAATGGTAAGCTACTCGTATCCGAATACAATGGTAACAAATTCCCTTGTGCTGATGTCATAAACTTACTAATATCTAAGCTATCAACGCTGGCATTTAAACTAATATTTGGTAACGCATAATTGTAATCATAGGTTAAATTCAACTTGATTGGTGACTGATTAATCAAGCCATTCAAGTTAAAATTCATCAGACTTTTTACACCATTTAAACCACATTGACCACTCATCGTACCACTTGAGACCGCGGTTTGTTCGCCTAGCCCACGATATTTAAATTCAAGTTTACAACTATCGGTAGTTATATCCAACGCTTGATTAAACTTAACCTGATTTAAGTTCAAACCCACATCTAGGCTGCGTTTCGCCGTAGTAAATTCATATCTAGTTGCAATATTATCTGCCGTATAGTTCATTAAATTAGTCGTGTTTATTTTATCCGCATTAATCGTAAAACTACGTGCACTGGTTGACTCAAAACCATTTAAGGTTGTCGATAAATTATTTAGCGTTAAACCATAACCTGATAAAAGCGCAGTATCAATCGCCAATGCTCCTTGGTAATCGGGTATGTGAATAATTCCACGCGCACTTTCAAGCCATAGTTCTTGAGTTTTATACGCATAATGCCCACTAGATTGTAATTCAAGACTTGAAGTTGGATTAGCTAAGGAGATGGTCAGATTTTCAATCTTAAGATTATCATCTGCAATCTTAGAAATTTGCCCTTGAACACTTAATTTAGCTGCATAATTAGATAAATTTAAGTTTAAATTAAACTCAGGTAACGTTTCCAAATTAATCACTCTTA
>JAIETT010000072.1 GCA_019744945.1 Burkholderiales bacterium | reverse complement strand
CCAAAGCTACCGCATGATGATCATTAATTAACGGATCACCAAGTTCATCATTCTTATACGATAATTCCATCACCAAATTCGCTGGCTTAGTTCCCTCAACGATATTTAAACGTTTTGCCATTGAACCAGCGATTAAATTCCGCGTAATCACTTCCAAAGGAATGATATTCACGCGATCGCATAATTGCTCACGTTCATTTAAACGTTGATGAAAATGGGTCTTAATACCATTCTCATGCAGCAACTCAAATAAGCGAGTGGTAATTTGGTTATTAATAATTCCTTTGTCTTGAATCGTGCCTTTTTTCAAATTATTAAATGCCGTAGCATCGTCTTTATAACGAATAATAATTAAATTTTGGTCATCCGTGGTATAAACTTGTTTAGCTTTACCTTCATATAGAAAATCACGTTTTTGCATGATAGCACCCTTTCTTTTAAGTTGGTTAATTTCAGACTATATTTGCTTATATTTTCATAACGTAAGTTTTTGAATAGCGTTCAACGTATTTTGAAAACTTGGCGATTTATTAAATGTAAATTCATTATCTATCGTCAAATAAGGCGCAATACGTTCAGCTACTTCATTTTTTGGCAAATTATCCAGTTTTTCATAATCAGGAATAATTTCTTTCAAGCGCTCATTTGGAGAATGAATTATATCCACATCTCGAAATTTACTACTATTTTGATATTTACTCGGTTCAAATCTTGGATACGCTCGCTGAATAGCATTCATATCACCTAAAAACCACGCTTCTAACTCTCGACAAATAATCCGTATCAAATATGGGCTCTTACATTTATCCTTAATAATATCATTGATTTGCTGTTTCAATTCTAAACAACTATAAAGATCTTGATCACGTGTAATTAAAATCCGCGAATTAGGTATTTTACTAATGGTGGGTAACGTAGTACGCAACGCGTGCATCAAGTCATCTTTACCTTGATGCGCATAAACTCTAAAATGAACATTATCAGAATTTAACAATTTTGGTAAAATCACATTGAAGACTTTTTCTATCGAGGGCTCTTCAGTAAAAATATGCAGATATATCACAAATTAGCTCCATGAATATACTTATTACGCCATAGCCAACCAAGCTGATTGTCTTTGGCTAGTTCAACGGCTAATACGTCTTCATTTACAGCATAAATATGAGATAAACCATTTTCTTTTTTAATATAAAATAACTCGTCAATCTTTAGACCATTTACAAATTCAGGTGAATGAGTTGACACAAATACTTGCCCACCACGTTCTGAATATTCCCTTATTTCCTCACACAATTGCAATAATAAATCAGGATGTAAGAAGTTCTCTGGCTCTTCAATACACAATAAAGGATGAGGTTCAGGATCATGTAATAAAATCATATACGCAAACATTTTTATCGTGCCATCAGATACATAGCGCGCGACAAATGGGTCTTTAAAATTTTCATCCTTAAATCTTAAAACAATTCTTCCATCTTCAGTTTCTTTGGCTTCAACCTGAGTAATACCTGGTATTCTACGCGGTAATTTTTCTAACACGTCATTGAATAACTTTCTATGATATTCATACATATATTTAGTAACTTGCGCTAAATTATCACCAGTTATGGATAAATGATCTGAAATACCGACATCTGAAATACTCCGCCCATTATCGATTTTGAAATTTGAAACATACCATTTCTCTAATAATTCACGAAATTTACTAACCACACCAAATTGCTCAAATTGCCCTAAGCCTTTAATAGCTAAAATATCAGGGCTTGTAACTTTCTGATTCATCCTTTTTTCTTCAACACCATGACTACCATAATCAGACTCATTTGTTACAGCTGTACCTTCACCATTACTAAAATCTAGAAAATGCCATGGCTTACCTCGTTGCCCACGACGATAGCGCAAAATTTCACGATTAATATATGCTTTTCCAGTACGAAAACCAATATCTAGCGAATACGTTATAATAGGAGACCGTTTATCCTGATGTGTATCCCTAAATTTTATTTCAAATTTAATTAAATCCTTAGCTACATCGCATCCTCGAGTAATAACTTCTGCAAAACCACCACGTTTATTTAAAGCTATTGTAACATTTTGCTGAAGCGCATCACTCAGAAAACCAAAAACATCAAAAAATGTACTTTTACCAGAACCATTCGCACCGAGTAGCACTGCCATTTTAGGCAATGATTTAAGCTCAGCATCTTTAAATGCTTTGTAATTTTCTATTTTGATACTTTCAATTTTCATGCTTCATCTCACAAATATTTCACTGATTATTTAAAGTAATTGACGCCATTAGTAAATATGTCTTGTTGCTTATCACCGAGAATATTTTTATATAAATCTTGTCCCATCCGTTCAGAATGCCCCATTTTACCTAAAATTCGTCCGTCTAAGGAGGTTAACGCTTCAATCGCATAGTCTGATCCATTTGGATTAAAATACGGATCAAAAGTTGCCTGTCCATCAAGATCGCTATATTGACAAGCAATTTGACCATTTTCGGCCAATTGCTGATTTAACTCAGGACTAAGGATTAAACGCCCCTCACCATGCGACATTGCAATTTGTTTGACTGCACCAATTTCAAATGAACTTAGCCATGGTGATTGATTATTAACAATCTTAGTCGGTACAACCCGTGAAATATGGCGCCCAATAAGGTTATAGGTTAAAGTTGGCGACTGATTAGTTAAGCTACAGATTTCACCATACGGCAGCAAACCAGATTTAATTAGGGCTTGAAAACCATTACAAATTCCCAAAATTAAACCTTCGCGCGCTAATAAACGCTGCACCGCATCAGAAATTTGTTGATTCCGCAAAATTGTTGCGATAAATTTTGCCGAGCCATCTGGTTCATCACCCGCACTAAAACCACCTGGCAACATCAAAATTTGTGAATTATCAATAGCTTGTGCTAATTCAGCTAGTGATTGGTTAATATTATGAGGTGAAAGATTATTAAACACTAAACTACTTACCGTTGCACCAGCCTGTGCAAAAGCACGCGCGCTATCATATTCACAATTAGTACCGGGGAAAACTGGGATAATTACCCGTGGTTGCGCAAATTTTTCAGCCGATTTAATTGCAATTTGAGGGTTAGCACTTGGCTTAACGGTCAATGAAACTGGAGTTATTTTTACCACAGGTGTAGTCAGAGGGAAAACTGGCGCCAATTTAGCTTGCCAAAGTTGAATTAAATTCTCTAAAGCTAAGCTCTGTTCTTGATAAATGATTTTAGCCGTTGTATTGGTAGTGGCAATTAATTTCAATGCTGGCAAATTCAACTCAGTCGCACTCGCAATGACTATTCCACCATAATAAGCTTTAAACAAGTCAAGCTCATTTAGCGCAATTTGTACGCCAACTTTATTACCGATTGCCATTAAGAAGAGTGCTTCAGCAATTCCACCTGAGCCAATTGCACGTGCGGCATGAACGCTATTAGCATGAATCAATTCACTAATTTGGGCATAATCACGACATAATTGTGCAAGATCTAACATCTGTTGTTCATCTTGTTCTGGAAGATAAGCATAAATAAATTTTGAATTAGTTTTGAGCTCTGGGCTAATAATTTGGCGTGCGTCACAAGGAGCCACCGCAAATGAAATCAGCGTTGGTGGCACATGTAACTCATTAAAAGAGCCACTCATTGAGTCTTTACCACCTATGGCGGCTAATTCAAAACCTTGTTGCGCGGTATAAGCACCCAGCAATGCCGCAAAAGGTTT
>JAIETT010000094.1 GCA_019744945.1 Burkholderiales bacterium | reverse complement strand
CGTGAAATCAAACCAACTACTTCACGCCGACCAATTCCATATCACTACACCATGAGTGTTGCACGCCAAGATGTGCTGGATTATTTACTTAGCAAGGAAATTAATTTGGAATTAAATCAACTGAATGAAATTCTAAACGGCATGGACAATTTATTGAAACTTCCTTTAGATGATAGTGCAGAATTTAATTTTTTCCCCGCGCGCTTACGCCGCTAATTTATTCTGGCGTATAAATGCATAAATCCCCTATTCTGATAACCAGAGGGGATTTTTAAAATGGCATTACTGATTAGATATTAATCAAAACAGCGGCACCAAGATTCGTGGAGTTTCATTTAATTCCAAAATGGAACTAAGCTGGCAGGACTAGTTTGCACTCCTTTATTTGCATTACCAAATCCACTCGACTTATCTTCACAAGAAAAGATATGACCAGTATGGCTATCGGCTGGTGTTTTAGAACTTGTAGAAGTATTATTAGCTACAACCCCGACAGTAGTATTACCAAGCAGAGGTGTTCCTGATTTAAGAGATTTATTATCTAATGTGACCCAGCTGCCTCCATTCGATGAGATATAAAACCTTGGGGTGGATTCAGTAACACCAGTAGAAATTTCATTCGGTATAATACTCAAATTATCATTATTTTTATTAATTGTTGCGCTTGAACCGTCAGTTAATTTAATTACTGTTTGCTCACCTTTGGCAGCTGGAATATAATTTTCACTATTATTAACAAAACAGGCTTCGAGTGGTGCCAACGTAAAATTTAATGCTCCTGCCTTACTATTCATTATGTTAACCGTCACTGAATTATTTAAACCAATGTTGTTAATAAATAACACACCAGAAGATTCAGCAAAAGCACAGATACTACTACAAGCTAATAAGCTCAATAATGTTTTTTTCATGTTAAAAACTTTCTTTATAAAAACTGGTGAAAATTAATCTCTCGCAACTGTAGAGTCAAACTTCACGCGAAAAATGAAACCTCATTGCTTCTTAAAACTTGAACTCTCCACCTACAACTAACATATTAGGATTATTACCACTAACACTATAATCTTCAAGATGTAATGACCAGGTTTTAGATAAATTAAATTGAGCACCAACGCCGTATAAGAGTCCAGTATTAGACCCATTATCAAAGCTATTACTACAACCATTGCAACTAGCATAATAATTATAGGCTATACCCAGTTTACCATATAAAGCAAAAGTATCCCCCAAAGGTAAAATACCTTTCACTGCAGCATCATACATATAGTAACTATTTCCAGAGTTCCAATTACTTCCGTTGGACGCTCCGTAGGTAATACCACCTTCAACGCCAAGGTTCTTATTGAACAAATATCCAATGTTCGCACCAGTGGCTAATCCAGCACCATAGGTAGTATTTACGCCTATATTTGCGTCGATATACACTGGATTATCGACCGCAAACGATAATCCGCTAGAAATAGCCAGAATAGCAAATAAAATTTTTTTCATATTAAATGATGTCCTTTATAAATTAGATATAGTTGAGATAATGTATCTCCAGATGAATTTATACGCGTAAATCAAGAACAAATGTCAACGTACGTAATTAAACTCATAGAAATGCTAGCAAAGCACATCCTTTTAAATTATATTACGCACCACTTCAGCAATAAATCACATAATGCGAAGTCTGCTTCATCCATATTTTCCCACGGATATTTTAAACCACTTTCTTAGCTTTACAAAAGAGTAGATCTATCCCAGCAAATATTACACCACCCCAATTATTACCCTAGTAAATCAAGGAATAACACCATTGAATCAGACTCGCTTAAAGAGTTCAGACATAAAACCTAAACCATAAATAACAACAAACCGCCCCGAATGGGCGGTCAAACTAACAACGCTTAGTTTTAGTTATTATTAATCACTAACTTAACATAAATTACATCCAGAATCGGATGACCTCCACCACCATTAGAAATGAACCCAGCAGGAAGTTTGGTATCCCACGTTCTACGATTAAAACGCATGGTCGCGGTATAGGTACCTTTATCAGTTCATTGCGCTCAACTAATGGTACAAGTGTCAGATAATCACCAGTATAAGCACTCCCAATCCCTCCACCTATCCGTTTACCATCTTCTGAAAAAGAAGCATAAACCTTGAACGGTAAATAATATATACGCCCAAGAGTATCTGAGAATTTAATTTTGCCAGCGTATTTGGGTACGGAATCAACGCCACACTCATTGCTTCTTAAAACTTGAATTCTCCACCAGCAACTAACATATTAGGATTATTACCGCTAACACTATAATCTTCAAGATGTAATGACCAGCTTTTAGATAAATTAAATTGAGCACCAACGCCGTATAACAATCCAGTATTAGAGCCGTTATTGAAACCATTACTACAGCCATTGCAACTAGCATAATAATTGTAGGCTATACCAAGTTTACCATATAAAGCAAAAGTATCCCCCAAAGGTAAAATGCCTTTAACTGCAGCATCATACATATAGTAACTATTTCCAGAGTTCCAATTACTTCCGTTGGACGCTCCGTAGGTAATACCACCTTCAAGGCCAAGGTTTGGATTGAATAAATAACCGATGTTGGCACCAGTGGCTAATCCAGCACCATAGGTAGTATTTACGCCTATATTTGCGTCAAGATACACTGGATTATCAACCGCAAACGATAAACCGCTAGAAATAGCCAAAATGGCGAATAAGATTTTTTTCATATTGAATAAGGTCCTTTTAAATTAGATATAGTTGGAATTAATCTATCTCCAGATGAATTTAAACAAGTAAATCAAGAACAAATGTCAACGTACGTAATTAAACTCATAGAGATGCTAGCAAAGCACATATAATAAGCTAATCCCAGAAATAGAACAATAAGCCATTTTGGTTATTGACAATTGGTTTAACTTATGCTTATGTACATAAACTCATTCAAAGATTGCTAACTCTAATGAGGGAAATACTTAAATCTACACCAACTAAACTGCGCCATATTCTTGTTCTAAATCAAATAGTGGATACTCTGTAGCGTTAACTTATAGCCTAAAGTTACATCAGAGACCATAAGAAAATTCGTATTTTTTAACAACTTCACCAAAAAATAACGCCGAGCTAAATAACCTCGGCGTTATTTCTATTCCAAAAGATTTTAATCGGCTGGCACAATCAATTTCAAAGGTACGGCAATTTTACTTGCAGTATCTTGTTTTAACACAATTTGCTTCGCAGTTTGAACCGACATTTTCCCAATTAACTCAGGTTGCTGCGCCACCGTGGCTGTCATTTGCCCAGCTTTCACCGCTTTAATACCATCGCTACTGCCATCAAAACCGACAATTAGGATATTTCTACCCGTGCTTTTAACCGCCTCAACTGCACCCAGTGCCATTTCATCATTTTGCGCAAAAATAGCTTGAATATCACTATGCGCCTGCAACATATTTTCAGCCACATTTAAGCCTTTGGCGCGATCAAAATCAGCCGCTTGCTTAGCCACCACGTTCAAATTCTTATCCGCAACCAAGTGAAAACCTTGCCCACGCTCACGAGTTGCCGAAGCGCCAGGAATCCCCTCCAATTCAGCAACTTTAGCATTTTTGCCTAATTTAGCCAAAATAAACTCTGCCGCCATCTTACCGCCAGCCACATTATCCGAAGCAATTAGACTAACTACCTGACCTTTATCCGCCGAACGATCTAGCGTAATCACCGGAATACCTGCTTGATTTGCCGCGAGTATGGCTGAGGAGACCGCTGCTGAATCCACGGGGT
>JAIETT010000180.1 GCA_019744945.1 Burkholderiales bacterium | reverse complement strand
CAGATAATTATCAGGTGTTATTCATTGACTCATCTTCACGAGATAATACCGTTGATTTGATTCATCAGGCTAATTTTGAGTGTCACGTAATTCCACAAATAGAATTTGACCATGGCAAAACGCGTCAGCTTGCTGCGGAAATATTGTCGGATTGTGAAGTAATTATTTATTTAACGCAAGATGCTGAGTTAACTGGCATTGATTCCATATATGCTTTAGTAGCGGCCTTTGATGATCCTTTGGTTGCAACTGCGTTTGGTCGTCAGTTACCACACCGTGATGCGGATGTGTTTGCCGCCGCAAATCGTGCATTTAATTATCCAGAGCATTCATATCAACGTAGTTATGCTGATCGTGTACATTATGGGGTTAAATGTGTCTTCTCTTCTGATTCATATGCCGCTTATCGACGGAGTGTTTTATTTGCAGTTGGTGGTTTTCCAACCCATGTGATTGTTAGCGAAGATATGTTAGTTACGGCAAATATGTTAAAATCTGGTTATAAGATAGCTTATGTTGCCAAAGCTAGCTGTTTTCATTCGCATAATTATAGCTTGCGTCAAGAATTTAGTCGTTATTTTGATATCGGTGTGTTTTTTGCTTATGAAACATGGATTAAACAAGAGTTTGGTTCAGCTGAGGGTGAGGGCAAGAAAGCCATATTGCAACAAGCTAAATCCTTGTTTAAATCTCAACCATGGTTATTACCTAGCTTTGTGGTTCGAGTTCTTATTCGAGCACTATCTTATAAGTTGGGTGTCAATTATGCGAAATTGCCAGGTAGTTTGGTTAAAAAGATTTCTGCACAAAAACAGTTTTGGAATAAATAATTGAGTTTAGGACGAATAGGTAGTACATGAAAATAGCGCTGGTTCATGAGTGGTTGATTAATTATGCTGGTTCTGAACGAGTAGTTGAACAAATTCTTAATTGTTTTCCACAGGCTGATTTATTTAGTCTAATTGACTTCATTCCAGTAGGACAACGTGATTTTATCCAGAATAAAACCGTAACCACGTCATTTATTCAACGCATGCCATTTGCGAAGACTAAACATCGCCATTATTTACCTTTGATGCCTTTAGCAGTCGAGCAACTCGATGTAAGTAGTTATGATGTGGTTATTAGTAGCTCACATGCGGTTGCCAAAGGTATTTTAACTGGCCCCAATCAACTACATATTTGTTATTGTCATTCGCCAATTCGTTACGCTTGGGATATGCAACATCAGTATTTGCGTGAAGCTGGGATTACGCACGGATTGAAGTCATGGCTGACACGCTATATTTTACATAAAATTCGTTTGTGGGATTACCGCACCGCTAATGGCGTCGATTATTTTGTGGCGAATTCTAAATTCATTGCACGACGAATTTTTAAAGTTTATCGTCGTGAGGCTAGCGTGATTTATCCAAATGTGGATGTTGATAAGTTCACTTTGCAAACCGAGAAACAAGATTATTATTTAACCGCGTCACGCTTGGTTCCGTATAAGAAAATTGTGTTAATTGCTGAGGCTTTTGCTTCTATGCCTGACAAAAAATTGAAAATTGTCGGTACGGGTCCAGATCAGAAAAAAATTGCCGATTTAGTTGCAACTGCTGCGAATATTGAATACTTGGGCTTTGTTGAAGATGCAGAATTAGTTAATTTAATGCAAAATGCTAAAGCCTTTGTTTTTGCCGCCGAAGAAGATTTTGGTATTATTCCAGTTGAAGCACAAGCCTGTGGTACGCCTGTGATTGCGTATGGACGTGGTGGAAGTCTGGAAACTGTTCATGGACTAACTAGTGAATCTCCAACAGGCGTTTTTTTCGCGAAGCAAAGCGTGGCAGCGGTGATTGCCGGGGTTACACAATTTGAAGCACAAACTGTAATAACATCTGAAAATTGTCGGCAGAACGCACTACGTTTTTCTGCCTCACGTTTTAGAACCGAATTTACTCAATTTGTGGAACAGAAATATCAAGAATTTTGTGAGCGTAAATCTTAATGAAAAAAATTCTTTTACAAAAATATACTCTGGTGCTGGTGGACTTATTTTCATTGCTTTTCACTTATTGGTTAAGCATTCAATTAGCGAATTTAGTTGAAACTACGCGCTTACATCGCTTTGATACCGATCATCTGGTCTTAGTGAAAGTTTTAAATGCGTTAGCGATAATTGCGTTGTTTTGGTTTGCAGAATTGTATGCCAAACGGCGCCCAACATGGGAAGAATTGCGGATTATCTATAAACAAATCATGTATATTTTGGTGCTTGATTTGGTTGTGATCTCATTAAGCAGCTCTGAGCATGTAACTTATTTGTTTTTCTTTATGTTTTGGGTATTATTGCTGGTAATTTTACCACTATTTAGAACTTCTGCCATTCGTGTTTTGTTATACTATAAATTGTGGCAACGTAAAGTTTATATTGTTGGTTGTGGCGCTACGGCTCTAATGGCGTATAATTTGCTGAAAAATCGTCGACTAATGGGTTATCAAATTGAGGCATTTATTAATTTAGATGAAACTAAACAGTTAAGCGAGTTAGTTGTTGAGGATGATTCTAAGATTGTTCGAGTACTGAGCTTTAATGAATTATTATTGCGTAGCAAATATAGCGAAATAGTGGTTGCATTAGATTCATTAGAAATGGTGAATAATATGCAAAAAATATTTAGCTTGCAGCGTCAATTTATTTTTGTGAGTTTAGTTCCTGACTTGGAAGGTTTGTCGCTGTATGGAATGGAGATTACGCATTTTTTCGGTAATGAACAATTAATGCTGCGTTTAGAAAATAATCTTAATCGGCGGTTAAATCGTTTGGTTAAAATGCTCTTTGATTATTTGGTGGTTTTGGTTTGTTTGCCGTTTATTTTGCCATTAATGGCTTTAATTAGTTTATTTATCTTTCTGGAAGATCGCGGTAACCCATTTTTTATTCAACCTCGAGTTGGACGTAACGGTCAAGTCTTTGGTTGTTTTAAATTTCGGAGCATGCATAAAAATGCTGAGAAAATGCTAATGCAGTGGCGTGCTGAAGATGCACCGATTTATCAAGAATATGTCGTCAATAATTTTAAACTCGCTCACGATCCACGCGTCACGAGCATCGGACGCTTTTTACGTAAAACTAGCTTGGATGAGCTTGGACAATTGCTCAATGTGCTGCGTGGCGAAATGAGCTTAGTTGGACCGCGTCCACTGATTGAGCGTGAGATTGTTGATTATGATGATGGGCTGTTTTATTATGAAATGGTGCGCCCTGGGATTACGGGAATGTGGCAAGTAAGTGGGCGAAGTAAGACCTCGTTTAGTGATCGCTGTCGTTTGGATAGTTGGTATATTAAAAATTGGTCACTTTGGTACGATGTTGTGATCTTGCTTAAAACCTTTGGCGTGGTATTAAAACGTGATGGCGCGCACTAGGCAGAATTAACTTTGTAAAAACTGCTCTAGTTATGAGTAAATAAGTGTATAATTATGTTGAGTTTATTAATTTTTTTAGGAGTAGTGTCATAAGCACTGAAAAGCAGACCCGTATCAATGGTGCGATTAACGTGCCCGAGGTTCGTTTGATTATCGATGAAACTAGTGAACAGTTAGGTGTTGTTAGCATTCGCGAAGCATTAGCTCGAGCTGAAGAGCTGCAATTGGATCTAGTTGAAATTTCTCCCAATGCCAATCCACCGGTGTGTAAAATCATGGATTTTGGTAAGTTTAAGTATTATGAGCAAAAAAAAGCTCATGCTGCTAAACAAAATCAAAAGCAAGTTCATGTCAAGGAAATTAAATTCCG
>JAIETT010000062.1 GCA_019744945.1 Burkholderiales bacterium | reverse complement strand
TCAGCATCAATAATAGCAGCCGTATCCTCATCAACACCGACACCAGTTTTATACGGATTATATGATAGCGCCGTTAATAAGCGTCCTAATCGATTACGCTGTGAAAAATGTTGGTCGATCATAACTTTATTCGTTAAACCTAAGCCAGGCGCCAACGAAACACCACCAACGCGCGGTATTAACCCTGAATCACCAGCAACAATCATATGTTCTGGAATAAACGCAGCACCAGCTGAAGTACCAGCAACTGGAACCCCTTCAGAATTACGTTTACGGATCATCTTAGCAATAATTGTGCCACCTAAGATCGTTGATAACAATAATTGATTACCGCCAGTCATAAAAATACCAGTTGATTCGGTTAGTTGCTTAACAAAAATTTCATTATTCGCATCTAAACGACTTGTAATATTATTATTATAAATTTTTTTCACACCTAAACGTTGGAATATTTCAACGTAACGATCGCCAGTATCTTCTAAATTTGAAGCAGTTGGAATAACAGAAATTACTGCATCTTTACCACCACTTAATTCTACAAATTTTTCTAGTACTCGTGTATTAACTTCTTTTTCTTCTCGGCCGCCGATGGGAATAATAAAACCACGCTGCCCTTTATGCTCCATACTCATTTGTGTAAGTCCTCCCGTTTGTTCTCAACTAAGTCATTGATAAGCATGCAATATCTTTTGAATAGCTTACTGAAAATAAGTTTCTCAGTAAGCCTTAATAATGCACGATCAATAATGCAGATGATATTTTACCAAACTTTTAACATCTTGCTACAAAAAACCCTAAGTCATGCAATCTTATTTATAGTTTTTAATCGTCTCAATAACCTTAGCTGCATCGTCTTGGCACAACATAATATAGATATTATCTTCACCTAAACGTGATAGTACAATATCTAAAGCTTCAGTTTCCTGTTCAACTGTGGCCAGTATGTTTTCTTCTGGGAAGCCTTTCTTCAACAAACTAGCACGAAGTAACTCAGCCAATTCGCCAACGACAGCGCCACGGAGGTGACTCGTAAACATCTTAAGGATAATATAATCAATTTGATGCTTCATTACGCTAGAAGAGATGCTTTCAATCATAAATTTACGATCACCAGAAAAGCCTAGTAATACTGTAATTTTAGTACTCGGTTTAGCAATATTCCGGGCAAACTTAAGCATATTATCAACTGAAGCTAAATTATGCCCATAGTCAACTAATATTTTGCTGCCCTTAACATCAAATAAATTAAAACGTCCTTGATTATTTTCATCATTTTTAAAAGCTAGTAGACCAGCCGTAATTTCCGCATAAGACCGACCAAGTTCTAAGCTCAAACAAATTGCAGCTAATACATTTTCAATATTATGTTTAGCTAACCCTTTGTAAGTTAAATCAACATCATCAATTGCCGCAATATGCTGTTTCTCACCATGACGATAAACATAAAATGCACCGTCTTGGACAAAACAAGCATAATCCTCAGGATCTTTGAGATGACTTAATAATTCAGACTCTGCCAAATGTTGACTAAAAAAAGCTTTACTTCGTGGCAAATCATCAATGAAACTATGTGACATTTCATCATCCAAGTTAACCACATTATGCCCACCTGGACGAACCGCCTGCTGTACCGTAAATTTAGCCAAGGCTAAATCTGCAACTGAGTCAATCCCATTAACCCCTAAATGGTCTTCAGATACATTCATAACCACAGCGCCACCAACGTTTGAAGTTGCTAAACCGCGTTTAACAATACCGCCACGCGCGACTTCCAACACTGCAACATCAACTTTAGGATTTTGCATAACTGTGCGATTGCCATTTGGACCAGATAAATCACCCTCTGATACGACTTCACCATCAATCATCACCCAATCTGTTGAGCAATAACCAACGACTTTACCCGCGTGTTTGGAAATAAAGCTAGTTAAACGAACAGTAGTGGTTTTCCCATTTGTACCTGTAACCATAACACTTGGAATTTCATAGATATTATCCCAAGGAACTTTATCAAAATCCAAATCATCAATACTAGTTATATATGCACCCTTACCGCTACCGATACACAAAGTCTCAGCATCAACATACAGGTTCAACGAACGAGATTTAGCTTCATCATAAATCTCACGTAATGCAATATAACGCTCTCTAGAAATCACGTAATCGAGATAATCAATGTCTTCTGCATAATCAGGTTCTGGCTCTTGATTAAATTGTGCAGCTACCCGATCAAAAACTATGCTAAATATTTTACACCCAGCAAAAGTTAAATCAAATTCAGTTGGCATAGCAAAAATAAAGCCACGGCTATAAATTCGCTTATATAATACAACATCATCCCAACCTAAAGCATCAAGAACTTTACGTAGTTCTGCCTCATAAGCCTGAGCGAACTCAAGCTTACGAGGATCGCGGGTGAAATATTCGGCTATTGCACCCACGCCAGAGAAAAACATATTCGTTCCAGCTAAGACACGTACAGCAAGTGTATCTCTTTGAAACATGATTATTTCCTTAATCGTTTAGTTCTTCTTCAATCTCAATAATAACACCGCGTTTGTCAGTGCGCATTGTTGCATTACTAATCGCATCAGCAATTAAATCAACTTCACCACGCTCTAACAAATGATCATCCGCTCGAGTATCAACATCTTTTACTCGAACATTACCAGTTGATTTAAACGAAGTAATTTGTTTCCAGCAACGACTAACTTTATCTGCAAACACCACAACATAATCACCTTCAACAGCACTGGATAAAGCTTTATTAACCGCTTCTTGCTCATCTAAAATAATTTCGATGTTTTCAGCTTTAGTTCCGTGTTTAATTAACAATGAACGAATTAACTCAGCAACTTCACCAGATGGGCGTCCACGACGATTATCATCTTGTTTAACAATGAAATGAGTGAAATGTTTAGGTAATAATTTTACGCTTTCTTCAATTAGTTCATCCGTACGATCACCAGGGAATGTCACCACCGCAGTTTTGCGACCAGAAACCTGCATTTGATCAACAAATTTACCAATCATGTTAATTGCAGCTGGATTATGACCATAATCTAACAACACTTTAAATGGATGCTCATCATAGAAATTCATCCGACCTGGCGTTTGATGATAACTACTTACAAAAGTACGTAAACCATTACGTAAATCATCTAAACTCATGCCCATGCTATACGCAATTGCAACAGCGAACATTGCATTTTGCACGTTATGAATTGCTTTACCTTCCATTGTTGCAGGAATTAAATGTGTCCACAAAACTGGAATATGAATTTGATTATCAAAAATGGTAATCATATCACCGTTAAGACCTTTTTCGATAATAACCGCTTTACCACCTAAACGAATATGCTCACGCACCAAACGATGTTGTGGATTCATAGTTACATAGAAAATATTTTCCGCTTCAGTTGTGGCAGCCATTTTCAAGCACTCAATATCATCCGCATTTAAAACCGCAGTATCACGAGCTGCATCGGTAATAATGCGTTTAACTTTCGCCAAATCAGCCAAACCATTACCTTCAGTAATATCAATATGATCAGCAGTTACATTTAAACAAGCACCGACATTACAAAATTCGTAACCTAAACCGCTACGTAGTAAACCACCGCGCGCTGTTTCTAAAACTGCGATTTCAGTATTTGGATCACGTAAAACCATTTGAGCTGAAACTGGTCCAGTTGTATCACCTTTAACGGTTAATTTACCATTAATATAAATACCATCAGTAGTAGTTAAACCAACGATTTTACCCGCATGTTTCCATAAATGGGCAACCATCCGCGAAGTTGT
>JAIETT010000069.1 GCA_019744945.1 Burkholderiales bacterium | reverse complement strand
CAACAAACCATTAAAATTGTGCAATTTGCCAGTGGAAATATGTTACAGATTGGTGGTGAGGGTTATAACGCTGATGGGCTCATTCAAACCATGGATAACGCGCCATTAAGCGCAAATCAACAAGCCTTGTTAACTCAAGTCGCCTTGGCAGGTGCAATCGCAAATGAGGGTGCTTTATTCCATAACCAAACTGGCTGGCAGCATAATGGTGACGAGGTGGATGTTGCGTTTTTGGCATTAGCTTATAAAGCTGGAATTACCACTGATTTTAAAAGCCAAATTAGCGAATTAGAGCTCACGCCTTATCAATCGGAACATAAGTATTCTGGCGCACGCTGTAAATTCCAGCAGCACCAACTCTCTGTCGTCAAGGGCGCAGTTGAAACCATCTTAGCACAAACTAAATATCAACTAGCAGCGGATGGGAGCCTAGCCAAATTAGATATTGCAGCCATTGAAAGCAAGGCACTAAGTTTAACCGCGCAAGGCTATCGAGTGATGGCAATTGCCCAGCAAACTTCACCCCAAACAGATTTGCTCTTACTCGCACTAATTGGCATGCAAGATCCCCTCCGTGCAGAATCAATTAACGCCGTTGCCGCCTGCCAAAAAGCAGGAATCCGCGTCTGCATGGTTACAGGCGATCACCCCTCAACCGCATTAGAAATTGCCAAAGAGCTTGGTATTGCAAAAGATGAGTCAGACGTAATTAGCGGTGGTCAATTGGAAATTCTACAAACTGAGCAACCACAAAATTGGCAGAATCTCATTCTCCACAAGAGTGTATTTGCGCGAGTTAATCCACTGCAAAAAATGCACATTGTTACCGCATTGCATAAATTAGGTCATTATATTGCTGTGACAGGCGATGGAGTTAATGATGTGCCTGCACTTAAGAAAGCCAATATTAGTATCGCCATGGGTAGTGGCAGCGATTTAACTAAAGATAGCGCCGATATGATTTTACTTAACGATGATTTTAGTTCAATTGTAGCAGGCGTCGAAGAGGGACGCTATGCTTATGATAATATTCGCAAAGTAACTTATATGTCAGTATCTTCGGCAATTGGCGAAATTTTCTTATTATTAATGGCGGTTGCAATCGGTGTACCCTTACCCTTAATTGCGATTCAAATTTTATGGATAAATTTAATTTGCAATGGACTGCAAGATGTTGCCTTAGCCTTTGAAGCAGGCGAAATAGAAAGCATGCAGCAAGCCCCACGCGCAAAAAATGAAAGCGTTTTTAATCGCTTAATGATTGAAGAATCCGTAATTGCCGGACTGGCACTGGGTGGAATATGTCTGGGGTTTTGGCTAACAGCATTAAAATTAGGCGTCAGTGAAGTCCATGCTCGCTCACTCTTATTTGTCTTATTAATCTTTCTAGAAAACATTCATGTTTTTAATTGTCGTTCGGAACATCGCTCTGCATTTAACACTCCTCTGCGCAATAATTATTTTGTAGTGCTTGCGGTAATCGGTGCTCAAATCATACAATTAATCATCTCGCATATTCCATTTATGCAGCGCGTTTTACATATGGATATAATTAATTGGCGCGAGTGGCTGCTGTTGTTTGCTTTATCATTGTTATTACTTTTAATTATGGAACTCTATAAATTTTTCAAATTTCGCCCTTTAAAAATCACTCCCACACATGCAAAATAAGCTTGTTTAAGCTAAATTATGCTAATATTATCTGCTAATCATCGCTCAAGGAATTATTCATGTTAGTTAAGAAAAATCTTAGTCTTTATCAAGTAATTAGTTACACTTGGAAAGTCGATATTTCCATGTTGTTGTTTTGCACGTTAGTGTATTTAGTTGATCAATATGTTTTCACTAAAACCATGCTGCCTATTGCTTATCCATCACTAATGGGTACTGCCATCGCATTTTTCATTGGGTTTAATAATAATCAAGCTTATGACCGTTGGTGGGAAGCACGGGTTATTTGGGGTGCTCTAGTTAATGACTCACGTTCTTGGGGGCGAAGTTTAGTTGCCTATAGCAAAGACCAACTCAAGGCTGAAAAAATGATTCGCCGCCATATTGCTTTCTTATATGCGTTAAGCTGTTCGTTACGCAAAGACGATGCCAATACTAACTATACAACTTATTTAACCACTGATGAGCTTAATTCACTAAATCCCAATTATCATCGTGCCAACGAAATTTTGCAGTTTCAAGCCCAAGATTTAAATACATTGCTCCAAACTGGTGCAATTGATGAATTTGTTTTTGCCAGCCTAAATAGTCTGTTACAAAACTTCTGTGATGGAATGGGCAAATCGGAACGGATTAATAATACAATTTATCCAATTACTTACGTCTATTTCACCCAATTATTTATTTGGCTCTTTATTGCCCTAATTACGATGTCAACTTCAGGTTTAATTGGGATTGCTTCAATCGCCTTAGGTTGGCTAATGGGGTTTGTGTTTAACGCCATTCACTTTAATGGCATGAGCTTAATGAATCCGTTTAATCACAACCCAGCGGGTATTCCAATTAACAGTATTACGCGCAGCATTGAAATTAACTTACTCCAAACGCTTAAGTCTTCAAATATCCCAGAGCCACTGGGCATAATTAATAATGAATACATTATGTGATTAGCTAATACCCATGGCAAAATACTTCAAGAGAATTCAGCCTAAAAAATCTGCAAAGTATGCGTGACATTCGTAATTTTGAAATAAATGAATTAAATAAATTTTACCTTAAAATCACACAATTTAGCCTAATTTTAAATCATTTGACAACTTTATATAATCTATTAACGATAAAGTTAATGCAGTATTACAACAATAGTATATAATATCGTGCTTTTACGGCGCTAAGCTTAGGCTGTAAAAATATCGCGTACTCTGATGCAATAAAATTAGCAATACTTTTAGCATATGCTACAATAATGCAATAGTCTATCAATCTAATAAGGTATTACTAACCATGAGCTTTAACGTCTCAATTCAACCCAATGATATAAATTTCACCACCACCGCTGATGCCACCATCCTTGATTCAGCATTAGCAGCCAAAATAAATCTACCCCACGGTTGTAAAAATGGTGGCTGTGGCGCATGTAAATGCAAATTAACCAGCGGTAGCGTCACTCACCAAGAATATGCTCCATCGGCATTAAGTCCACAAGAACTGGCTGATAATACCATTTTACTCTGCAAAGCTTCGGCAACTAGTGATCTGGTGCTAGATATCCCAGGCTTTGTGAACGGATTTCCGATTAAAACTTTGCCCTCAAAAATTGAATCAATTGAAAAAATTGGTAGTGTTGCAATTTTAAAACTAAAACTGCCAGCCAATCAAAGTTTTGAATTTTTTGCGGGTCAATACATTGATTTAAGCCATGCAGGCAAAAATCGTAGCTACTCATTAGCCAATAGCCCAACTACCACTGGCATGGTCGAATTACATATTCGCTATCGTCAAGGAGGGGTATTTTCAGAAGCACTCTGGAATGAGTTTAAAGCAGGACAAATTCTACGCTTTAAAGGACCACTGGGCAGCTTTACGTTACAAGATAGTGCTGCGCCAATTTTGATGGTTTGCACAGGTACAGGTTTTGCACCGCTTAAATCAATCCTTGAATACATGCTCGCAAGCAATTCAAAGCGTAAAGTCCATTTAATTTGGGGAAATTTCCAACCCGAAGATTTTTACTTAACCGAGCTGCTGCCTATGTGGCAACAACACTTGGATTTAAGTGTAACCTTATGTAGCAATGAAAATACGCCAACTGATTACTATCACGGTTTAGTGACCGAATATATCGCGCAGAACTACCCAGATCTCAGTC
>JAIETT010000114.1 GCA_019744945.1 Burkholderiales bacterium | reverse complement strand
AATATTGACACTTATGCTAAAACAACAAATTATTGAAAAAATTCAGCGTACTCCATGTACCTATAGTCGATTATGGCTAAATCAGATTAATAAATTCGCTCAAAATATACCACGCTTAAATAAATTAGTCAGTTCGATTGAAGTGTACTTAAATGATCTAATTAAGCGTCAGGAATTAATTAAGTTAACGAGAGTTAGTTATCCGAGTGAGCTTCCTGTTAGTCGTGAAGTCAATCAAATCAAACAGGTCATTCAGAATAATCAAATTACATTAATCTGTGGTGAAACTGGTTCAGGTAAGACTACACAACTACCCAAAATTCTGCTGGAACTGGGTTATGCTGCTAGCGGTATAATTGGACATACTCAACCGCGACGGATAGCTGCGCGCTCGCTTGCTGCGCGGATTGGTCAAGAACTTGGACAGACTTCGCAAAGTGAATTTAATTTGGTGGGTTATAAAATGCGTTTTCATGATCGCACCAGTAGCTCTACGGCGATTAAATTGATGACTGATGGGATTTTATTGCAAGAGATTCAAACTGATAAGCTACTTTTGCAATATTCGGCGCTAATTATTGATGAAGTGCATGAGCGTAGCTTGAATATTGATTTTATCTTGGGATATTTGCAGCAATTAATTAAATCACGTCCGGATTTAAAAATTATTATTACCTCAGCGACTCTTGAAAATGAGAAATTGGCAAAGTTTTTTGCGGGTGCTCCGATTGTAAATGTAAGTGGTAAAACGCATCCAGTGGATATTATTTATCAACCTTTGTTGGAAGATGATGACGATGCAAATTTGAATCAAGCGATTTATCAAGCCATTAGTGCTGCATTAAGTGTTGAGCGTGGTAATGGTCTGGTGTTTTTGCCTGGTGAGCGTGAAATTAAACAATGTTTAAATTTTTTACGTAAAACCGAATTGCATAATTATGAACTATTGCCACTCTTTTCACGACAAAATAACGATGAGCAAAGTCTGATTTTTGCTGAGAGTGGGCGAGTTAAAATTATTTTAGCCACAAATATTGCGGAAACCTCGTTAACTATTCCTGGGATTAGGTTTGTTATTGATAGCGGAATTGCACGAGTTAAGCGCTATAGTTTACGTAATCGCGTTGAGCAACTGCAGATTGAAACGATTAGCCAAGCCTCGAGTCGCCAACGTGCGGGACGTGCTGGGCGGGTTAGCCATGGCATGTGTGTGCGCTTATTTAGTGAACAAGAGTTTAATTTACGCAGTGAGTTTACGGAGCCAGAATTACTGCGCAGTAATCTAGCCAATGTAATTTTACGCTTATTAAGTTTGAACTTGGGTGAACCGAATAATTTTCCTTTTTTAGATCAACCTGAGCCGAAGGCGTTTAATGATGGATTTAGAGCTTTATTTCAGGTTGGCGCAATTAATGAAGATAATCAAATTACACTCCTTGGGCGCAAATTAGCCCAAATACCAATCGATGTTCAATTAGCGCGTATTTTATTGGCGGCAGGTGAGAAATTTGCCTGTTTAGCCGAAGCGTTAGTGGTGGTAGCGTTTCTGGCAATTCAAGACCCGCGTGATTTTCCGCTGGAACACCAACAATTAGCTCGTGAGCGGCATGCTATTTGGGCGGATAAACAATCTGAATTTAATCAAATGTTAAATTTATGGCGTTGGTATCACGAACAATTGGAACACAAGAAATCGAATAAAAAATTGCTTGAAATTTGTCATAAGCAATTTGTCTCGCTATTACGCTTGCGTGAATGGCATGAGTTACATCGTCAATTAAAAGAGACGATGCTTGGTTTAGGCTACAAAGAAAATTCTCAAGCCGCGGATTATACTCGGCTGCATAGTGCGATTCTTAGTGGTTTTGTGGTTAATATTGGTCAGAAAGACTTGGTGGATAATTATTATTTGGGCACGAATGGACGTAAATTCTATTTACATCCGTCACTGAATGTGGACAATAATAAATGGATGGTTGCCGCTAGTCTCGTTGAAACCACGCGTTTGTACGCACGGCATTGTGCGCATTTTGAACCATTGTGGTTAAATGGAATTGCTAATCATTTATTCAAATATACCTATAGTAATCAACATTGGGATATCAAGCGCGGTGAAGTTGTTGCGACTAAATCGGCCTTATTATATGGTTTACAAATTCATCAGCAACGTGTCTCGTTTGGTTTAGTTGACCAAAAATTGGCGCAAGAAATCTTAATCCGTGAAGGTTTGGTTGCCAATCAATTGAGTAAAAAATATGCTTTTATTGAACATAATTTACAGGTGATTCGTGAGCTGGAAAAACTGGAAGATAAATTGCGCACCTCATTGGCTTTAATGGATGATGAGTTATATAGTTTTTATGCCGTTCATTTAACCCCTGAAGTAGTTGATTTGCCGAGCTTAGAGCAATTTTTGTTAGTGAAACCTGAAGTATTAAAAATTAAGCAGGCGGAGTTTATTGAGCGACTGACTTCTACCCAGCAGTCGTTGGAATTATATCCAGATCAACTGATTATTAATGGACAAACCTTACGTTTAAAGTATGTTTTTGATCATGATAGTTCTGAAGATGGTGTCGTAGTGTTTGTTGATTTAGCTAAATTAAGCTTGATTGATGGCGAACCATTTGCGTGGCTGGTGCCAGGCATGATTCGTGATAAATTAGCATATCTAATTAAGTCTTTACCTAAGGCGCAACGTTTGCAATTTAACCCACTCCAAGATTCGATTACCGAGTTTTTAGAGCAAGCTGATCCGCAACAAAATTTATTGGTGCAATTGGTTGATTATGCCAAAATTAAGAAAAATTTAGCGCTTAATTATTTAGATTTAGTTGAATTAAAATTTCCGACACAATTACGTTGTCATTTTCGGATTATGGATAAAAAACGCGTGATTGCTTCAGGTGATGATTTAGCTTTAATTAAATTAGAGTTAGCGCCGATTTTAAGTAAAATTGTTGTTCAGCACACTAGCAAACAACAAATTAATAATTTATCTGGTTATATTCCTGAAATGAGTCAGTTATTGAATGAGGTCAAACTCAATGCTGGTGGAACTAATCTAGTTGGCTATATGAGCTTAATTGTCGAAAAAGATACTAGCGTTAGTTTTGGTGTGGTTGCAGATTTAGTTAAGGCTAAATTGAGCTCGCGAAGGGGGGTAATTAGTTTGATTAAACTCCAACTTAAAGAGCAGCAAAAATATTTAGCCAGTAAAAAAGCGCCTAATTTTCCTGCTATCAGTTTTGCATTAATCGATGTTTATACTAAAGATGATTTGAGCACAAGCTGTTGTCAGTATATTCTTAATCAAGCTATTTCAGCCGCGATTGAGGACAGTTTACCAAAGAGTTTGCTTGATTTTGAACAGATGGTTACGAATGCTAAGCAGAATGTTACCATTTGGAGTAGCGAATTTAATCAATGTTTAGAACGAATTGCTAAATTTTACTCACAAGTGAAATTGAAGATGGCTGAGCATGCTTTGGAAGATGAACTGATTTTGCAGTTAGATGATCTAATTTATCCTGAGTTTCTAAATTATACCAAATGGCAATTTTTAGTAAATTATCCGCGTTATTTACAAGCCATGCTTAGTCGAATGGAGCGTTATGTGAAATCTATTTCACGTGATAAATCTCTTGCTGAGGAAATAAATTTTGTTTATAATAAATGGTATAATTATGTCGAAGAATTGGAACAGAAGCACAAAGTTGTGAGCTCTGAATTGTATGCATTCAAATATAAAATCGAAGAATTACGAATTTCTTTATTTGCACAAGAGCTTAAAACGTTATATCCAGTATCTTCAAAGCGGTTACTGGCTGAGTTACATCAATTATATCTTAATAATTTAATCTAGGGAGATGTCATGCGTTTATTAATTTCAAAACA
>JAIETT010000120.1 GCA_019744945.1 Burkholderiales bacterium | reverse complement strand
ATTCGCTAGAATTGTTAAAATTAATCCCGATAATATTTAGCTCGGTTAATTATCTCGTGAGGTAGTTAGCATTTTGAATGAGCTTAGATATGTGTTTTGGATATAATTTATTTTAGCGAGGTAGATTATGCGCATTAAAATTCTTTTAGTGTTAATTTCTTCTTTAACTGTCTCTTCTCCTATTTTTGCCGTTTCAACCAGCGATTTATTACCTGAAACAGTCAATCAAACTTATCCAGATTTCTCAGCGATTTATGATAGCGTCGGCAAATCGGTGGTAAATATTAGCGTTATTCAAGGTGCTAATCAAGCCGCTAATCCATTATTTGGTAATGGTGACCCGATGTTGGAGTATTTTTTTAAACGCATGCCACAACCGCAAGCTCCTGCCAATAAACAGCGTGGACTTGGTTCGGGATTTATTTTATCGAGTGATGGGTATATTTTAACTAATGCGCATGTGGTTGAGAATGCTAGTTCTGTGACGGTTAAGTTGAGTGATAAACGTGAATTTAAAGCCAAAGTTATCGGTGTTGATCTGAGTACCGATGTAGCGATGCTTAAAATTGCCGCGACTAATTTACCCGTGGTTAAAATCGGTGATCCAAATCGCCTAAAAGCAGGCAATTGGGTGGTTGCAATTGGTTCACCATTTGGCTTAGAAAATACCATTACCCAAGGGATAGTGTCGGCGCTATCGCGTAATTTACCTGATGATAGTAGCGTACCTTTTATTCAAACCGATGTTCCAGTTAACCCAGGTAATTCAGGTGGACCGTTAATTAATTTGCAGGGTGAAGTCGTTGGGATAAATTCGCAAATTTATAGTAAAAGCGGTGGCTATATGGGAATTTCTTTTGCGATTCCGATTGATTATGCGATGCGCATTGCCGAGCAATTAAAAACAACAGGTAAAGCGGTGCATGGACGCTTAGGGATTGCAATTCAGCCACTCACTGAAGAATTAGCCGCATCATTTGGTTTGTCTAGTCCAATTGGTGCTTTAGTAAATGGAGTTGATCAAGGTTCCGCGGCTGAAAAAGCTGGGATACAGGTTGGTGATGTAATTCTTAAAATAAATGGTAAAGAAATTATTGAAACTGCTATTTTGCAGCAAATCGTGAGTAATCTTGGTGCGAATAAGCCGGTGAATTTAACAATCTGGCGCAATAATCAAAAGCTTAACTTAACGGCAACAACGATGGCGGCTAATCAGCAATTATCTGCTGAAGCTTCTAGTTTGCCAGCAGCAAAGGCTAAATCCAGCACAGTTACACTTGATAAGTTGGGTCTTGTAATTAAACCGCTAACTGCCACGCAATTAGCACAGCTTGGTGCAAAAATTAATGCTGGCTTAGTGGTACAACAAGCAAGTAGCGATGCGCAATTTTCTGGAGTTGTGAATGGTGATATTATCATTGGTGTTGCCAATACGCCGATTAGTTCACTAGAACAATTTATGGCGTTAGTTAATCGAGTGCCTGTGGGTAAAAGCTTGGCTTTAAAAATACTTCGTCGGCGCGGTAGTGAATGGTTAGTGTTATTTATCCCTCTTCCAGTGGTTAATCCGCAGGCTGGTTAATTTAATTCTTGAAAGGTGCGCAGGGCAAATTGTAAATCTTCCCAAGCACCTTTTTTTAAATGCGCGCTACGTAATAAATCATCTGGGTGATAGGTTACGATTAGCGGAATCGCGTGGTAATAATGAATTTGCTGGCGCAGTTTATTAATAGCGGTAGTGAGATTTAATAACGTTTGTGCCGCTTCGCTACCAAGGGTGATTATTATTTGTGGTTTAATTAAGTTAATTTGACTCATTAAATAGGTACTACAACAACTGATCTCCTCAGCAGTTGGATTACGTGTCTCAAGTGGGCGACATTTCACCAGATTAGTAATATAAACTTCATTTTCAGGATTCAGTTGCATGGCTGTAATCATCTTATCTAAAAGTTGACCCGCACTGCCTAGGATTGGTTGAGCTTGAAGATCATCCTGTTCACTTGACCATTTACCAATAAACATCCATTTAGCTTGGCGATTACCACGTTCAATTACCACATGCGTGCGATGTTGCCATAAATTACATTCTTCGCAATTTGAGGCGGTATTAACTAAAGTGTGCCAATTATCAATGAGTGGCTTAGTTTTAGTTGGTATCGGCGTTGGAGTTGCCGTTGTTGGTGTAGGTGGTGTAAATAATTTAGTTTTGCGTGGCTCAAGAGCTGGAGCGCTAGGTTTTTCCTGAACGGATTCTTGAGACTTTTCCAATTTAGCTGCGACGTTAATGCTATCGGTTAAAGCTGTAGCTGATGACGCGCTCAAATTGGTGTTGAGCATTGTTGCTGGAGTTCTTAGTGCGGCAATAGTTTTTAATGAGCTAAGCGCTGGTCGTGCGAGGTCAAATTTATCTTGTAATTGATGAATTTGCTCAGGGCGTGGCTGCCATAAATTGCCAATTAAGAGATCATGAATAGTTTTTGCCATGGTTGGCTCCTCGGATAAAATTGCGTAACGCAGTAATCGGCAGATGGTTTAATTATAATTGTTTTGCCATTACCAGCGCATCGATATATTTACCATCAACTTTGTAATAGTTTTTGCGGGTGCTAATTACATTAAATCCAATTTTATGGTACAGATTGATTGCGGCTAAATTACCCACCATGACTTCCAGAAATATTTGATTAACGTGTTGTTCGCGTAAATCTCGGCAAACGTGCTCCAGTAATTGATACGCATAACCATTGCGTTGTTTTTCATAGCGGATACACAGTTGTAAGATTTCACCCTCATCGAGAACCTGACTAAAGACACACGCGCCCAATAATTCCCCACCTTCGTCATAGGCTCCGATGATTTGGTGTTGTGGCTGACTAGCAGATTGTTGGTAACTAAAGAGTGACCATGGACTACGGTTCGCTCGCGCATCCAAACTGGCTAGTTCGGGTAATTCATTATAAGTTACTGGGCGTAAAATCATGTTTGCTTACTTTGTAATTGTTCTTGCAGATTCATTGCCACTTTATTGCGAATATAGAGTAACTCGGCCTCAAAGACACTGCAGGGTTGAAAGTGTTGCTCAATCGCGAGGCGCAACATGTTAGTGGCGAGTGGATAATCTTGAGCGCTATAGGAATAACTTTCTTTCAGTGAGTCGGCAATTTGATCTTGATAAATTAGCCAACCATTACCACTAACGCAAGTGTTTTCAGGGTTAATGCTTGGGTTTTTCGCGAGCCACGTGGCTAAATCTGCGGGATTAATTACGCTTGGTTCCAATAAATAGCTGCTATCACCTTGACAAATCACGGCAACGTAAACTTGTTTTAAGCGTGCATCCAAGATTACTAACAGATTATCATGCGTTTTAGTTATATCCGCTGCATAGAGTGCAAACGTTGGCACGGGCAGCAATTCGCAATTAATTGAATAGGCTAAGCCAAGCGCAACGCTAAGTCCAATTCGTAAACCGGTAAATGAGCCTGGTCCTTGATTATAGGCAATTAAATTGATTTGGGCTAAATTGAGCTCGCTTTGTTTGAGTAATTCGGCAATTTGTGGAATTAATTCTTCGGCTTGGCGATTGCCAATTTTGGCTTGATAATGCTGGATTTTTCCCGCAACGGCAATACCTAACGATAAATATTCGTTGGCGGTGTCAATGGCTAATATGTTGGTCATGATTTTAAATTCGTTCTAAAAGTTGGTTAAGCATGGCTTCATGGGGGGAGTCTTTTAGGCTAAAAACTTGGGCTAAACTACTTTTTTTATGGAGTTTAGTTTGGTTTTCCAAGTTGGCTTTATTGCTCAGGCTAATGCCCAACCACGCGAGTTGATCAATAATAGTTTGGCGTAATTGTGGGCTGTTGGTGCCAAGTTCGCCACTGAAAATTATGCCATCAATGCCTTGCAGTAAATTTCCGGCTCCTGTAATTATTTGGCAAAGT
>JAIETT010000111.1 GCA_019744945.1 Burkholderiales bacterium | reverse complement strand
CTACCAGTCTATTTGAAAATAAGTTAAGTGTGTTATTTTACCTTAATTTAGTTAGCAAAATATAGTAAGATAACGGCTATATTAATTTAAATAATCGATAAAACCGTATGAATAACTATCCAGACACCGAACAAGAAGAAATTCCATTAAGCCGAACTAAGCGTAAAGAACATGTTGAAGAGCTCCAAGAGCTCGGTATTGAGTTGATTAAATACTCTAAAGATAAACTTGCAAAGCTTGATTTACCCGCTAATTTACTCGAAGCGATCAAGCAAGCCCAAAAACTCACTGCAAATGGTGCAATTCGTCGTCAGTGTCAATACATTGGCAAATTGATGCGTAATGTTGATGCGGATGCAATTCGTGCCAAATTAGATTATGCCAATGGTGATTCGGTAAAATCTACACAAACCTTACATATTGCGGAACGCTGGCGTGATCAGTTATTAGAAACTGATGCGGCATTAGATAAATTTATTGCCGCATATTCAGGATTTGACATTAGCGATTTGCGGAGTTTAGTGCGCTCGGTGCGCAAAGAACGCGAGTTACAGCAACACCGTAACTTTACGAAACTTTTTCGTTTAATCAGAACTATCGTTGAGGAGAATAGTAAATGAATGAAACTCAAATTGCAATTATTGGTTTAGTGGCAATAATTGTTTTAGCTATTATTGGTTATTATTTGTATCAAGAAAATAAATTTAAGAAAATGGTTGAGAAAAACTTTAACCAAGCGACTAATGATGTACTGGAGCACGAGCAGGGCGTAGTTTTTGAAAATCAAGCGACTAACCAGAAAAGTAGTTTTCAAAGCTCTGAACGCAGTGTTGAAGCGATTCAGATTGAAACTAATGTTGAGTTACCTGCTACGGCAAATTTAGACCCATTGTTAGATGGTCCTATTGAAATAAATAATCCTCAAAATGATTCTTTATTTGCAAAATATGAGGAAAGAAAATTCCCTTACGCTGATAAAATTAGTGCTGAATTTGATCATGTTATTGATATTTATTTTGCGAAACCAGTGAAAATTAAGGCATTACCTGAAATTGCGCAATTTACGAATAAGACAGTGCAGATTTATATTTTAGAAAAAAATCTAGGGTGGAGTTTATATGAGCGTGCCAAAAAATATCAAGCGGATGGAATCAAAGTAATAAGCAATATTATTGATAGTGATGGTTTAGCGACTAGTTTGCAATTAAATAATTTATACAATGAGTTAAGTAATTTTGCAAGTCGAAATAATGGAATAATTCGTCAAAATGATCTAGAGCTTGAACTGCGCCGCATTCAACAACAGTTGAAACATGTTTTTGATATTCAATTAGAGTTAGAGTTATTTTTATTGAATAAAGAGTCGGTTGAAGTTCGCCAGTTAGATAAATATTTCATCAATAGCGGTTTTACAAATTGGAATGGCGTTTATAAATATAGCTTAAACGGTAAAACTATTTTTGAAATTCGTGATGAAAATGGTAAGCCATTGAACGAGAGCGCGAATTATCAAGTTTTATCTCTTTTTGCTAAATTGCATCATCACGCTAATCCTTTGGAAGTCATTAATGAAATTTTTGATTTTGCGGAAAATTATATGCAGTATTTTGAGTCGCGAATGTTATCTACCAATCGAATGTTGATGACAGAAAAAGAATTTTCAGCGTTAGATAAACAAGTGAAAAATTATATCAATCAATGTAATCGTAAAGGTTTAAGCTTGGGCTCCGAAATAATATTAAGAGTCCTGCCATAAATAGTTTACAACCTCATCTTTCGGTGAGGTTTTTTGGTTTTTGGAGTTTGGATTATGTCACTTAACTTAATGTTAACAAGCAATTGGTCTGAGTATTGGCAAGATGTCACGGAACGCAGCCTTTTATTTTTGGATGTAATGCGCCGACGTGGCAATGACATGGTCGCGATGACTACTAATGATAAAGCAACGGTTTTAAATTTTCCGTTAGAAATTATTTTAGATGGGGCAGATTTTGCTCGGCCGATAAATTATTGGTTAGCGAGAATTTTACCCTTAGATGGTATTCCAACTGATGAGAATAAGCGCCCCTATGTGGTTCAAGATCCGCGAGCTGGACGTGGACCTGGAATTGCTGGATTTAAAAAAGAAAGTGAGATCGGTGCGGCTTTAAAGCATGGTCATCCAGTCTATTTTATTGGTTTTAATGCCGAGCCAATAGCGGAACAAACCTTTGAAGAGGTTATTCATGGACAAGTTAGTTTCTATCAACATGTGGCAGATTTACATCCGAATAGTCCAAAACTTTGTGCGATTGGTAATTGTGCAGCAGGCTATTTATCCATGTTTAGTGCGATGCAAAAGCCAGAAATATTTGGTCCAGTGCTAATTGCTGGTTCACCTTTGTTGTATTGGAACGGTGAACATGGTAGAAACCCGATGCGCTATAGTGGCGGATTTGTGGGTGGCTCATGGCTGATTTCATTATTGGGTGACTTGGGTGGTGGCAAATTTGATGGCACTAATTTAGTGATGAATTTTAATATCCTGAATTTTGATAACTTTATTTGGGGTAAACAATATGATTTATTTACCAAAATTGATCAAGAAGCGGAGAGGTTTTTACAATTCGAGCGTTGGTTAGGTTCGTTTGGCGAATTAAATACTACTGAAATTCGCTGGATGGTTGAACAACTGTTTGTCGGTAATAAATTAACCACAGGGCAACTGTGTACCAGTGATGGTCTGCACCTTGATCCACGCTTGATAACTTCACCAATCGTGACGTTTGTTTCAGATGGGGATAATATTAGCCCACCTGCACAATCGGCTGGTTGGATCGCTGATTTATATTCAGATGTTGAAGAAATAGTTGCACGTGGTAAAACGATTATTTATTGTTTAAATCACAAAGTTGGGCATTTAGCTTTATTTACTGGGAGTAAAATAGCTAAGCGTGAGAATCAATTATTTGTTGAAAATATGGATACGATTGATTTATTGCCGCCTGGACTTTACGAATTAATTCTTGATACGCCTGAGGGGCAAGAAAATAATGCAAGTTTAGTTGCGCGTTATGTAGCTAGAACTATTGAGGATGTTAAAGCCTTAGGTTGTAATAGCGAAGCAGATGATCGTGCTTTTGCGACATTAGCCAAAGCTTCGAACGCTTTGCAAAATAGTTATGATAGTTATATTCATCCATTGTTTAGGATGTACCATAATCCAGTGGTTGCGACGTTGGTTAAGAATTTACAACCGTTGCGTTGGAGTTATTGGTTATTTGCCGAGCAATATAATCCATGGATTAGTGGCATGAGTAAATTGGCTGAGCAAGTTAAATCTCAACGTCATCCAGTAGATGAAAACAATTCATTTTTGAAAATTCAAGGCTCTGTGGCAAAATTAATTGCGGATTCTTTACGGGACATTCAAGATAAACGTGATAAAGCTCAAGAGCGCTGGTTTTTTGATTTCTGGGGCAACCAGTTGGTTCAAAAATACTGGGATACCTTCGAGCAAATACCACGCTATACACCAAGCTTGACACAATTTGAGCGTGAGAAATTAATACAAAATTATAATGCCGAAATTAAGCAAAAATTAGTGGTTAATAATCACCTTGAGGCGGTTTTTCGGGTAATTGCGTTATTGCTTGCTAAACGTCATGAAGTTCAGGTAATAACTGCTTCAACCTTGATTAAATGGGCTAAGTTAAATAATCCAGAACTTAGTTTGGAAGAGCTACGTAACATAATTAGTAGTCAATTCATGGTTGTTTGGGAGCAACCAGAACTGGCATTGGCTGAATTACGTGAGTTTGTAATTTTAAAACCAGCGGCAATTAAACTTGTCGCGATGGTTAAAGAGATTTTAAGCCTTGTTGGAGCAGTTTCTCCACGGATGATCAAAGCACTCTATGAGTTGGCCTTAAAATTAAATATTACTGATTTGAGAAAGTAAGAATAAGCACCCAATGAATGATTTATTTAGTAACC
>JAIETT010000061.1 GCA_019744945.1 Burkholderiales bacterium | reverse complement strand
AGTTTAAGCCCAAAGCCATTTAGTGGTGGTAACATTTTTTGCTAAAAAATAATTGCTAGTAATTAATTTGTTGCAGTTACTGGATTAGTTTTTTTAGCTGGTGCTTTATGCGTAGTTGCACTTGCATTTTTAGATTTTTTAGCATGGCAACAATTATTTGTCGCTTGGCTAGTTGCTGTTGGAGCTGGCGTGGACGCAGCAACCGCTAACGTTGGTAATGTAGATAATGTTGCGACTACCGCAGCCGTCAGTAATGTTTTAGATTTATTCATAATTTTATTCTTTAATAAATACGTTAACTATAGGAATTCGAAGCTCTAAATTGATTTAAATTATCAAATTTCATCATATCAGCATGACAAATAACGTAAACTACATAACACAAACCATGCTTATTTATGCCTCAATTTAATTTAAAAACTCTGCCAAAAGCAGTCAAGTACATAATTATATTCATTTTACCCAGCTAGAATACATCTTTCTAAATCCTATTACAGATATTGAATAAAAAAAGTCCACCCAACAGGTGAACTTTAATATGCGACAATTATAAATTTGGTGGTGTCAGCGCAGACTTTTCTGGACATAATGAATTTCCATCTGGAATTTCTTTACTAATCCCATTTGGATAACCCCGATAATTTACCCCATAGAGTTTATTAAGGTAGGCTAAAAATCCAGTTTCACCACAACCTAAGCGAGTCGCTAAACTTTGCCAATTTAACTGTTGCTTATCGGTGGTAACATAGTTTGGTGACCATGCTGCTTCAGCTAGAGCTGGCATTTTTGGTAAGGCAGAATACATTAAATGATCAAAGCTGGGTAAATTTTCTGACCACAGCGTGCCCTCTATTCCGAGAATATTCTGCGGCTGTTTACTTAGCGCTTGGGTTTTACCCGCCAATTGTGCCATACTCAAAGCGCTATAGGTGTCTAAATTTGGCGCAGCCCAAGCAAAGCCTGGTTCGTACATACTTGGAGTATAAGCCAAATCAAAATAAGCTTTATCTGCATATGCCAAAACCGTTGGATAATTATTATTCGCCAATGTAACCGCTTGTTTGACACCATCCGCGGATGGATTCCAAACCCAAACATGCCCAGCCTGTGTAACTGGAATAATATTTTTACCTAGCTCAACACCGTCAGTTTGTATCGCTTGTTGCCAGCCCGAGAAAATTAAATTATTATTTGCCAACGCTAATTTTTGGAAGAATAAATGTGATTTTGCCAAAGCCGATAAGCCATTCCATTCATTACGACAACTGGTATCATTCGTCCAAGCATGCGAACTAACTTCATCGCCACCGACACTTACTTCATTACTCACGGCATACATTGCAGTTTGTTGGTTAAATAAACTTGCTACACTATTTACGATATTATTAATCGTCGGTGTAAATTGACTGCCAACCGTAATGTCAGTACCATAAGTACACACGGGTAAAACATCATCGGTGTAACCTTGCACTGAGACAAATTGAGAATTATCATTCGGATCGACCATAACATCAGGAAGTGCTTTTATTAATGCCCGCGCATGACCAGGTAAATCAATTTCAGGAATCACGCTAATTTGATTTGCATTAGCATAGGCAACAATTGCCTTAATATCCGCTGGTGTATAACTGCCACTATAGGCGCTATTCGCAACTGGATAGACTGGTTGACTCATGTTAGTTGTATCTAAATTATTTTGTAATAACATATTTGGTCCAACTGGCTGCCCTAATCCACGAGTACTTGCAACCGTGGCTAAAGTTGGATAATCAGGTAAAGCTAAACGGAAAGCCTCATCATCAGAAAAATGAATATGTAAGGTATTTAATTTTTGACTAGCCATCACGTCGATTAATTTATCAATTTCACTCGGTGTAAAATAATGGCGCGCCGTATCCAATAAAACCCCACGATATTTAAAGCGCGGGTAATCGGTGATACTTAAACTTGGTAGATTTTGTGGATTTTGACTCCATAATTGACGCAAGGTTTGCAGCGCATAATATGCCCCAGCTTCAGTCAAGGTTTCAATCAAAATACCATTGCTACTAATTGTTAATCGATAACCTTCAGGATTATTATTAATCGCTTTAGGGTCACTAATTGGAGTAATGATAATTCCATCATTTGCATTGGCATCATTATCAACTAAAACTTTCTTGCTAATTTGCCAATCTTTTTTAATAATCGCCGACCAATAAATCGCAACTGTATTATCAGCATTTAATTGATTGTGAATAGTTACAGTCTTGGTTGGTAAACTATAGTCACCGAGATTAGATTGAGTTACGCTAACTGGACTAGGTATAATATTAATTAGATTATCTGGCACAGGCATGCTATTTTGCCAATTTGTGGTAATATACTTAGCGAGTTGCTCATCAACTTGATTCTGATCATAACCCAACAAGGTATATTGATTTAACTCGGTGTTAATCGTATAAATTCGCGGTACACCATTTTTAACTTTATCATCGGCAATCATAAACCAACTTTGTGGTAAAGCTGAAACATTTCCCGGACCCCATTGATTATTATGCGCCAAGCGCAAAGAATAACGCCCCTTATGTTTCAAGGTAAAGTTACTTAATGGCTCTAACATCGTAAAATAACCTTGGCTAGTATCACTCGCTGTCAACGGACTAGATTTGACATAGCGCAGGTTAGCACAGCTACCAACCGCATCACAAACCTGTAACTCTAGCTCTGTGTTAATACTTTGTGCGGATAGACTAAAAAAGCTCCGTGGCATATAAAAACCAATTTGCCATTTAGCTATATCATCACCATCATTATGAAAGTTAACCAAGAGCGAAAATTGAGAAGCTTGGATATCGCCATCCATTTTACCAACTTCAATATTATCAATTTTAATTTCAGATGGTTCAACTTGAGCAGCCAACACGCTACTCGTTAGTCCAGCTAAAATCAAGCTAAGTAATTTCTTTTTCATGGTTAAACTTTCAAATTAATTGTTATCCAATATTATAACAAGATCTGAGTTCAAACTAAAGCTTATGCCAAATTTATGGCTAATTTCAGCTAATTAGACTATAATCAATACCTAGAATATGTCATTTAACCACACTTGGAGTAAAAAACAATGGATCGTAATATTGAAAAACTAGAGCCCACAATTGTCTGGGAATATTTCAAAGCCCTAACTCAAATTCCACGCCCATCCAAACACGAAGAAAAAGTCCGCGCCTACCTAATTGCAACCGCCAAACAAATGGGTTGGAATTACAGTGTAACAGCCATCGGTAATGTCGTAATTCGTAAGCCAGCCACAGATAAATCTGCCACGCGCAAAAAAATCATTTTACAAGCGCATATGGACATGGTTCCCTCAAAAACTAAAGAATCCCAACATAACTTTACAACTGATCCAATTGATGCTTATATTGATGGCGAATGGGTTACCGCCAATCAAACTACCCTTGGAGCAGATAACGGCATGGGTGTGGCAATGGGATTAGCCATCCTCAAATCCAACAATCTAAAACATAATGACATCGAATTATTAATTACCACCGACGAAGAGGCAGGGATGACTGGAGCTTTCGGAATTACCGGTGATGAAATTCAGGGTGAAATTTTATTAAATCTAGATTCTGAACAAGATGATGAAGTTTGTATTGGTTGCGCAGGTGGAATTAACACCAATGCCAGCTATGCAATTACCTATCAAGCGGCACCAGCTAATCAGCAAAGCTTAAAAATTGAACTTAAAGATTTATTTAGTGGTCACTCTGGCGTGGATATTCCATTAGGTCGCGCGAATGCAATTAAAGAAATTGCTAATATTTTAGTTCAATTAAAAGATCAATTTGACTTCGAGCTAGTTTCAATTTCGGGTGGCAAATTACGTAATGTAATTCCAAGTTATTGTGAGGTCGTAGTTAATACATTACCAGAACAAATTAAACTAATTCAAAATTTCATACAGCAATACGCTCAAGATCTAACTCAAGAATTT
>JAIETT010000251.1 GCA_019744945.1 Burkholderiales bacterium | reverse complement strand
GCAGTGAAATTAATAAATTAGACGAAGCTTTAGCTCAAGCAAAAGCGCTAGTTTAATTTAAAAATTACTTTAAGGATCTGCGCCGCAAATAATGGACAGCTGCGGTAAAATATCTGGCTAAACTAAAAATGGTATCGAAATTCAATCGGTACCATTTTTATTAATTTGAACTGTATGCACTATCATTATTACAAAAATAGATAAATCTTCTATCGGTGCTTACACTGACAATTATTTGCATTTTTGATTACAGATCTTACATCTTGCTATATTTATTTTGTTTATTTAACGTAACCATTAAAATGTCTGATCCGTAATTAAGATAAATTGCTTCCTTTATACTTATTACTGATATACGGATTTTTTAATTAGATTGATCTAAGTGGCTTTCCACAATACTAATAACTTGATGTGGTCTTAATCGAGTAGTATTAATCGTTACATCACTAACCATCTCATATAGTTCACGCCGAGTATTATATAACTCTTCAACCTTTTTCTTTAAATCTTGGTTCGCCAACAATGGTCGTTTATTGGGTGAACGCGCTAAACGTTCAACAATAACATCTAAATCAGCAATTAGCTGAATTACCAAATTATTATTCCGCGCAATTACATGGCGGTTTTCTGCGCGAATAACGCAACCACCACCCAAAGAGAGCACATAATCATCGTAATTATTAATTACTTGATTTAAAGCTTCTGATTCTCGTTCACGAAAACCATTTTCACCCTCTAATTCAAAGATCGTAGGAATATCAACACCACATGAGGTTTCAATAAACTTATCTAAATCAATAAATTTACGATTAAGACTATCCGCAAGGAATTTACCAATTGTGGTCTTACCCACTCCTGTAATTCCGACTATAATTATATTTTTAATTGTCATTTTCTAAACTATTCGCAATAATTCGTGGAGTAATAAAAATTAAGAGTTCTTTTTTGTTATTCTTTGTCACTTGACTTTTGAATAACCAACCCAAATATGGGATATCACCTAAACCTGGTATTTGTTGCTGAACTTGTTGTTGATCATCAACATAAATACCACCAACTAAAATTGTTGACCCATCCTTAACTCGGATCTGAGTGGTAACACTATTAGTATCAATAGCAGGAGTTCCCTGTACTGACAAGCTACTTGGGGTATTTTTCTGAATATTTACATTCAAAGAAATATAACCATCATCGGTAATTTGTGGTGTAACCTGTAAAGAAAGCGTCGCGTTAATAAAGGCCACATTGGTATTTCCAGCACTAGAGGCTTGTTGATATGGAATTTGAACCCCTTGCTGGATATTTGCGGCTTGATAATTCGAGGTCATAACTTTAGGGCTCGAAATTGTACGCCCCTCGCTTTGCAACTCCAATGCATCTACCTCAAGACCAATCAGCGTATTGCTATTTGGAGCAAAGATTGCTGACATTGAACCAGTTGTTGGAGTACCTAGATTCGAATTTACAAAGCTTTTTGGGTCCGCACTAACTGCATTAATTCCAGTTTGATTAATGGTTACGCCATTTTCTAAAGTATTTGAATAAGTTAAACTACCACCAACTCCAGCTAACAGCAAACGTGTACCCAAATCTCGTTCAAAATTACTATTCGCTTCAACAATTCTAGCTTCAATTAAAACTTGCGTAACTGGGATATCTAATTTACTAATTAAATCCCTCATATCTCTCAAACGCGAAGGAGTATCATTTATAATTAAAGTGTTCGTTCTCGTATCCACTAATATACTACCACGTGGCGAGAGTAAACTTCCTGAGCCCCCCATAGTCAAACTAGCGGTGGATGCTGCTGCGGCACCACCAGCCGCATTAGCTGCGCTTGAATTCGGTAAAACCGGCGCAGTTGCAGCGGCACCACCTTGTTGTTGTAACATGGTTTGAACCGTGGTAGCCTGCGCATATTTTAAACGGATAGTTGCACTATCTATCGGTTCGACAGCTTCCTGCGCCCGATCACTATCTTGCTGAATTTTACTTAAAGCTGACATTTCTGAAGCTGGTGCAATGCGAATTACATTACCATCGCGCTTCATCCCCAAGCCTTTGGAGTTTAAAATTATTTGTAGCGCTTGATCCCATGGTACATTATCCAATTTAAGCGACATCGTACCACTAACACCATCACTAACTAAGATATTATAGCCGCTAAAATCCGCTAATAATTGCAATAGTGCTCTTACATCAATATTTTGAAAATTAAACGAGATTCGATCTGATTTACTCTGACTATTTAAATTAGGGATGCGACTAGAATTATTCTCAGATTGACTTAAATTACGCACATTAATAATCAACTTACCTTGTAATTGATAAAGTGCATAATCCCAAGATCCGCGATTTAAGATACTAATTTTTAATTGATTATTCCCACCACTAGTATCAATATATTTTATTGGTGTGTCAAAATCGGTAGTATCAATCCGTTTAATTAATTTCTGCGGATAAACAACGGCATTCAATGATAGAAGTAATCTTTCCCCAGCACGTTCATCTTTAACTTTAATTTGACTATCACCAGTATATGGAATTTCAATAACCCCACCACCATTATCATCGCGGGTAAATTTAATGTCGCTAATTTGAAGCACACCACTATTGGATTTATTGGTTTGACTAAGTCCAACAACACCGATGTTTTCTTTTGTAATCGAAGAGCTTGCCGTTTGATCAGAAAATACAAAATCAATCGTTTGATTATTTTGAGCGATTTGATATTTATAATTGGCCGCACCAATCAATAAAACTCTGGTGCGCGTTCCAACACTAACTATTTCCACTTGGCGAATATAACCACTACTGAACGCAAACTGGCTCTGATTAGTTGCATTCGTAATGCTAAAAAAGTCTACAATTAAATCATTTCCAGCTGCAAACACCCGAGGCATTGCTGATTGGGCATCAAAAGAAAAGCTAATAATCTGCTCTTTAGCTTTCAAATTATTATCAATTTTATTTAATGATAAGGCATTAACTAAGCTTAAATTCAGTAATAATACAATCAATAAGAAAAATTTTTTCATTTTATTTGCAATTTCGGTAATTTTTTATTTTTAGATTCATTTAATTGTAAGAATATTTTCTTATCATACGTACGCTCACCTTCAACTTGTCGCTCGATAATTTCGAGTGAAGTCTTATTTATCGCCACCACTTTTCCATTTTGAATCATGTCGCCAACTTTTACCCGTAATGTTTCATAAGGCGTTTTAATAAACGCATAATCAATTTTTGCATAATTTAAAAACCCAACCATTTGTAGCTGACTTAAATTATACTGCTGCAAATAGTTTTCATCACCTGAGTCAGCAACACGCCCTGCATCAAACAAATTATTATCTCCAAGCATCCGATATGATGTATTACTTAATTGATAAACAGGTAATTTGGGTATAGTTTGTGGAACAGGTCTTTGATTAAGCTCATTAATTAATTGCTCAAGATCTATAACCTCAGCAAACGCAATGCCTAACATCAGCAACAAACCCAATAATAACTTTAAAATCATCAAGTTAACTACTATAAAAAATGGTTATTGATAATGTTACACCAACCTTAGTCTCATCAATTCGGCTAATCCGTACATCATCAATTTTTAAAACTCGAGGAAATTGAGCCAATAAAAAAATAAACTTAGTGAAATCAACATAACTTGCCGCTGCCGTTAAATTAAACATCTTGGTTTTCATTTTACCACTATTCAATAGCACGCCTTTAACCCCAACACTATTTTCTTGAGCACTCGGTACAAAACTACTAATTGTAACATTTGAGTTCTCCGCCAATTGATTAATTTGAATTAATAAATCAGGAATGGCATCTGACGAGGGAAATTGTAAATTTACCAATTGCTCCAATTGATTTAATTCAGTAATCTTACTTTTATATAATGGAATACTTTTTACTAAAATATACTTATCTTTTAAATCTTCTTTTAAGGTTGTTTCTTCTTGGATTAATTGATTTAA
>JAIETT010000112.1 GCA_019744945.1 Burkholderiales bacterium | reverse complement strand
GAGCGCGCATTAATTCGTGAGCGCCAAAAAGAAGGGATAGCCATTGCTAGACAATCAAATACTTACAAAGGACGCAAGCCTATATTTACTAATGAACAACAAGCAGAAATCAAACAGATGGTGGCAGATAGGTATAAAGTCACTGAAATAGCTAAAAAATTTAATGTCAGCCGAGCAACAATTTATAACTATCTAGCATCAAAGGATTAAAATGAAAACGACAGTAACATACTTACTAAAAAAACTTAAATTTCCTGAGTTATGTGAATTTATTACTGCCGACAATTATAGATATATTTCTTTTACTATTGAAAAAAAATTAAAATACACACCAGAGAATGCACCATATGTAGAAATTATTATAACCTATAGGTTAGGAAATAAAGCGCACAAACATTATACGTATTTTTATAGTAATGGCAGATATATATGCTTTGAAACTTTAGATGCTGAAAAGGAAAATTACTATGGATCTTTTTCTAAGACATCATCATGGTTTTTTCTACCAAAATGGTTACAATCATATAAACTAGGATCGCTATTGCTTTATGAATGCATTGCTTTTAGAGATGAGTTCTATCCATCATTAAAACTAACTCCACTAACGCTATCATATGATAAAAATACTAATCCAAAAAATGAAATCCGTAGAAACAAATTATATGAAAATTTTGGTTACATTATTAAAGATTACAAAGCAGTACATTCTAATACTATTTCCACAATAATGGACAGTAAATTTGGTTATACGATTACTGCTATTGAAAATCATGATGGGAAGATAGAAGAGCTCTTAGATGATTTACAAAATTAGAGTAATTCAATTTTTTAAGTTAACTTATTTATTTATACTAACTGGTAAAAATGATAATTTAATGGTATAATCACAAAATTAATAGGAGAACTTACCATGGGTGCAGCCCTTAATTTATATGACCAAGATTTTTTTGCTTGGACACAAGAGCAAGCAAAACTAATCAAAGAAAAAAGCTTTGATAAGCTAGATTTAACACATTTATTTGAAGAGGTCGAGGACATGGGCAATCGTCATGCTGACGAAATAGAAAGTCGCTTAGAGGTTTTATTAATGCACCTCTTGAAATGGAAGTATCAACCTAACTTACAATCAAGAAGTTGGCAATTAACCATAAAAGAACAACGAAAAAGAATTATTTTACGTTTGAAAAAAATGCCTTCTTTAAAAAACAAACTTGATGAATTAGCACTTGAAGCATATGATTTAAGTATTGATGAAGCAGTAAAAGAAACAGGATTAGATGCGTCAATATTTCCTATAGAATGTATGTGGACAATTGATCAAGTTTTAGATGAATCATTTTACCCAAACTAACCTTTGTCTGCCTAGAGAAAGTAATGACTGCCCTCGAAGTGCCAACCAGAAACGGTCATAACTTAAAAAAAGATGAAAATCCCCATAAAATGCGCTAATTAAAATTAGCGCATTTTATTTAATAAATTACTCCAAACTACCATCTTTACATCATTCAACATCAAATCCAGATAGGTATGAGCCTAAATAAACCACTTAGTCTTACTTTGTAAGTCTATATGTTTTAGATGATTTAATTGTACCTGAATCACCAGTAAAATAAGGTTCAAGCCAAATTATTCGGATTTTTTGATTGCCCTTGGTTCCGTATGGTTGATTACGAAAATGTCCTCTTACTAAGTGCGGGGCTTTAGTGCCACCAGCTTCTTTAGCTTTATTTTCATATTTATACACTACGTCATCAAATAATTTAATAGTTGTTATAGGTGAAATAGTGCTTTTAGTTAGCAATGGAACTGCTCTCAGGTATCTTTCTGATTTTTTTTCAATATAATCTTTTGATTTTTGGATTGATAAGAAAAATAAAATTTTAGCCAATAATCTCTCTAATTTTTTATTTCCAGATTCGCTTTCTGCATCACTATCGTGGGAGTAAATGACTTTATTACCTGTTTTAGTAAAGGTACCACCAACCATTTGCGAGTTTTCATCCAGATAGTTTTCTAATAAACCCATACCATATATTGCATATTCCTTATGAGATTTACTAATCAAAACCTCTACATCCCCTAAGTCATGCCTAAATTTTAAAAAGAAATCATCAAACGGTAAATGGATTGATTCAAATTCTAATTCAGGTTCAATATCTGTATTTTCTAACATTTCCAATAATTCATGATTATCAATAATTAAAAGAGGTAGTTTAAATTCTCTGAATAAATCTACCCGTAAACAAACCTGCAATAAATGAGCAACACTTATATTAGGAACTTTTGCATGATTGCTTAAATCATATAAAGTATCACAATAACCTAAAATATTCTCCCTTCCAGTCTTGTCCATTATATTCTTTAATTCTGCTAAATTCCACCCTTTATCAGTTAATAGTAGTGCTTTAAAGTTATGTTTGTAACCAGGTGTTCTTGTATCCCATACAAGAACATGATCATCTTCAGTAAGCGCCATCCGAAAATGTTTGCATACCCACTTATGCTCATTAATCATTATTTGTGTTTTTGGCGATTGAACTTGTCGATTAGTATGTTCAAGAAATTTATATGGTTGCATAACACTAACTCCGACACGTTACACTGGTATTAACAAGATCAATTTTACTTGCCAGTGCAAAATTGGTAGATATGGCAGCTAATATAATCAACAGTTTTTTCATAACATTACCTTTTCAAAATTAAAATTATACTATGATAGTATTTTACCACTGTTTGCATCACAACTCCAACGAACTACCACCACGCGATAATTGAATATCTACCCGCTCCATTACTTTCTCAACAATGTTTAGATCCAGTTGCTTAACTTCGATTTTACTATCTGGCACAGTTTTAAGCTCAATTTCGGGTTTTTTTGAGGTTGCAACTTCATCACCGATTTTTAAGTTATTGATTTTAAGCTGTTCCTCAATGGATGCACCATATTTTTTAACTGATAATTGACCAGAGTTAATTTCAGCATAAAATAAATCTTTGCCGCGGATGTTAGCAATACCAATTTTGGTAATTGTGCCAAAGTTCAAATCTTTAACACCCTTGGACTTCATTAATTCCTGCGCTTTAAGATCCATTGATTTCTTATCTTCGGTTAAATCAACTACATCAAATTTATTACCCCGCGTTTGGCGGATGTAAATAAATTTACCCTTAGTTTGTTTTAACTTAGCATCATGAAAAAATGATTTAACTTGTCCGTTAGGTTGCTTAACCTTAGTTAAACAAACGTCATTCCCAGCCTTAGTTTTAATCTGCCCTGAAGATATAACCTCGCCCATTGCTTCGTGCATCACTAGCTTTCTAGGTAGTACTAAATCGGCTTTTAGTTGTAAGTCATCGAGTTGCAAATATTTATCTGCGCGCTCGATCTTAAACACTTCCTTAATTACTTCAATTTTTTTAGTCGTTTGTACTGGCACAAGTACTGAGATTTTAGAACCCATTGGCATATTCTCCATTAATAATTTATCGGCTAATTCATCATTAAATAGACGTTCAAATCCTTTCTCGGTTTTGATTAAGGTAAATTGCTCACCATTAGAATCTTTGCCAACTTTAATTAAAGCTCCTGTGTGCTCACTAACAAATTCATCAACATTGTATTTGGATTGCACATCAGATTTAAACGTTTGGAGTTCTTTGGCTAAGATTTCAGCTTTAGCTATATTTCTTAAAACTGATTCTTTAGTTATTGAAAACTTAATCTCATCATCAACGATTTTTGCTTCAAAAATGTGATTTAGTTTCTCATCCTTATTGAAATAATCAAGCTGTCTAGCATTAACAATAAATTCTTGATTATCATCAATTGATTTAACCTTGTATAAATTAATATCTTTAGCAACTCCATCATTGATAATTGTTAATTTACCGCTTTCATGAACAGAATACTTATCATTATTCTGTTCTAAATGCTCGCTAAATGTTTGCTGATTTTCAGCAACTAATTTAGTATTTTGTTCTAACTT
>JAIETT010000173.1 GCA_019744945.1 Burkholderiales bacterium | reverse complement strand
GCTAAAACTTTGGGCGTGGTAGATAACAGTGAAGTACAAGTCAAGCAAGCTCATGCACAACGCAAATTTATTGTAAGTGTTTGTGATGATTTGGCAGATAGTGTGGTGTTATTAGCCAAAAATTCGACAACATTGAGTTTTGCTGGTAGCTTTGATGCTATTGAAGTTAACGCTTAAATAGAAGGTAGTCAAGATGATAGATTTATTACAGCATTATTTAGGCCATGACTTGGGTTATGCCGTCTGGTACTTAATTAAAGCGGTGATTGTAATTGTGCCATTAACATTATTAGTGGCCTATGTAACTTTAGCCGAACGGCGTATTTTGGGCTTTATGCATGCGCGGATTGGTGCGAATCGGGTTGGTCCAAAAGGTTTATTTCAACCCTTTGCAGATTTATTAAAGTTCGTCTTTAAAGAAATTATTATTCCAGCTAAAGCCTCTAAAGCAGTGTTTTTCTTAGCTCCAGCGGTAATTTTAATTTGTGCATTGGCAACTTGGGCGGTAGTTCCATTTAATCCTGATTGGTATTTTACCGATGTAAATGCTGGTGTGTTGTATGTTACAGCCATTGGTTCACTCGGGGTTTATGGGATTATCTTGGCTGGTTGGGCTGGAAATTCAAAATATTCTTTTTTGGGTGGAATTCGCGCAACGGCACAAATGATTTCGTATGAACTAGCCATGGGTTTTGCTTTACTTGGCGTAATTATGGTAAGTGGTAGTTTAAACTTTATTGATATTGTAAATTCGCAAGCTGGTGGACGTTTGGCTGGTTCGGTGTTAGCGTGGAATTGGATTCCATTGTTTCCAATGTTTTTAGTTTACCTGATTTCAGGTGTTGCTGAGACTAATCGTGCTCCATTTGATGTCTGCGAGGGTGAATCTGAAATTGTCGCTGGATTCCATGTTGAGTATTCTGGAACACCATTTGCTTTATTTATGTTGGCAGAATACGCAAGTATGATTTTGGTTTCAGCCTTGACCACAATTATGTTTCTTGGTGGTTGGTTATCGCCATTTCCACACAGTTGGGGTATTCTTGGACATGAATCAATGGCGTGGTTGGTGATCAAGGTCTTGATTTTATTATTTGGTTTTATTTGGTATCGTGCAACATTCCCACGTTATCGTTATGATCAAATCATGCGTTTAGGTTGGAAAGTATTCTTACCGATTACTTTAGTCTGGATTTTTGTGCTTGGGGCGTGGATGGTTTCTCCGCTTAGCATTTGGCAATAAGGGTAAGCACTATGAAAAAATTTATAAAGACGTTTTTTTTAACTGAATTATTAAAAGGTATGGCATTAACTTGGCGTGTAATGTTGCGTCCAAAGCCAACTATTTTTTATCCTGAAGAAAAAACTCCATTGTCGCCACGTTTCCGTGCTTTGCATGCCTTACGTCGTTATCCAAATGGTGAAGAACGCTGTATTGGTTGTAAGTTATGTGAAGCGGTTTGTCCTGCTTTAGCGATTACAATTGACATTCATGAACGTGATGATGGCACACGGCGCACGACACGTTATGATATTGATTTGACAAAATGTATTTTCTGTGGCTTTTGTGAAGAAGCTTGTCCAGTTGATGCAATTGTTGAAACTCCAATTCACGAATATCACGGTGAAAAGCGTGGTGATTTATTTTATACCAAAGAAATGCTTCTTGCGATAGGTGATAAATACGAAAGTATTATTGCTGGGTCGAAAGAAGCAGATCACAAGTATCGCTAGGAAGAGGTGTCATAATGGATGTAACGAGTATTTTATTTTATGTGTTTTCGGCTATCTTATTATTAAGTGGCTTACGCGTAATTACGGCTAAAAATCCAGTGCATGCTGCACTATTTTTAGTGTTGGCATTTGTCAATGCAGCATGTCTATGGATGATGTTAGGGGCTGAGTTCCTGTCACTAACTTTAATCTTAGTCTATGTCGGCGCGGTAATGGTTTTATTCTTATTTGTCGTAATGATGTTGGATGTTGATCTGGAAGCGCTACGTAAAGGCTTTTGGAAGAATTTACCATTAGCCTTGGTGCTTGGTGTGGTAGTGTTGTTAGAGATGTTAATTGTTGTGTTGAAAAATCCAATGGTTGCTGCAGTTGCTAATGCTGACCCAGTTACTAAAATTAGTAATTCGAATAAACTAGGTTGGGTGTTGTATACGCAATATTCATATCCAGTTGAGTTAGCGTCAATGTTACTTTTATTGGGTTTGGTAGTAGCGGTGGCTTTAACTTTACGTAAGTCGGAAAAAGCAGCTAAGTATCAAAATATTGCGAAGCAAGTTGCGACCGATAGTCGTAGCCGCTTTACCATGGTAAAAATGGATGCTGAAGTTGAATCCAAAGGAGAGCAACAATGATTGGAATGACACATTATTTAGTTTTGTCGGCAATTTTATTTGCTTTATCGGTGATGGGGATTTTCCTGAATCGTAAAAATATTATTGTTGTATTGATGTCAATCGAACTAATGTTACTTGCCGTTAATTTTAACTTTATTACGTTCTCCACTTTCCTTCATAATGTGGCAGGGCAAATATTTGTCTTTTTTACATTGACAGTGGCCGCAGCGGAAGCTGCAATTGGTTTAGCAATATTGATTATTTTGTTCCGCAATTTAAAATCAATCAATGTTCAAGACATGGATCAACTTAAGGGTTAATTTTTTGGGATTAGTAACATGGCAGGAATACCTTTATATTTAACGATTATCTTAGCTCCGCTGATTGCATCAGCCATAGTTGGTTTATTTGGCTTTGCTCTTGGCAAAAAAATTAGCCATACGCTAACTATCTTGGGGGTTTTAATCTCAACGATAGCTTCATATGTTCTATTGTTTCAAGTTCTAAATAATGGCTTACATTATGATGGGGCATTATATACGTGGCTGACCGTTGGTCAACAATCTTATTCGGTTGGGATTTTAGTCGATAGCTTAACTGCAACTATGTTAACTGTGGTTACCTCAGTTTCATTGATGGTGCATGTTTATACTATCGGTTATATGGAACATGAAGAGGGTTACACACGCTTCTTTAGTTATATTTCATTATTTACTTTCATGATGATTATGCTGGTAATGGCAAATAACTTTATCCAACTATTCTTTGGTTGGGAGGGTGTCGGTTTAGTTTCTTACCTCTTAATTGGTTTCTATTTCAAACGTGAATCAGCAACTTTTGCTAATTTAAAAGCCTTTTTAATTAATCGGATTGGTGATTTAGGCTTTTTACTTGGCATTGGTTTAATCTTGGCTTATTTTGGTACTTTAAATTATGCCGAAGTGTTTGCTAAATTAAATGAAATTAGTGGCGTAACCTTTTTAAATACTGGTTGGAGTGCGATAACAGTAATTTGCTTATTGCTTTTCGTTGGCGCGATGGGTAAATCAGCGCAATTTCCATTGCATGTTTGGCTGCCAGACTCAATGGAAGGTCCAACACCTATTTCAGCCTTGATTCATGCGGCAACGATGGTAACTGCGGGTATTTTTATGGTCGCACGTTTATCACCAATGTATAATTTATCGATTACGGCATTGTCATTCATTGCAATTATTGGTGCAATTAATGCCTTATTCTTAGGTTTGTTAGGTTTAATTCAAACTGATATTAAACGGGTGGTTGCATATTCAACTTTATCTCAATTGGGCTATATGTTTATTGCCTTAGGTTGTGGCGCATATTCAGTGGGTGTATTTCATTTAATGACGCATGCATTCTTTAAAGCCTTACTATTCTTGGCGGCTGGTTCGGTGATTGTAGCGATGCATCACGAACAAGATATGCGTAAAATGGGTGGTTTGTGGAAATATATGCCAATTACCTATGTGGTTACGATTATTGGTAATTTAGCTTTGGCTGGAGTTCCGCCATTTGCGGGTTTCTTCTCCAAAGATATGATTTTGGAAGCCGCAAGTAATGCGCACGAACATGGTTTGTTTGGTAGTTCATTTGTGGTGTTTTGTGCCTATAGTGCGGTAATTGTGACTGC
>JAIETT010000097.1 GCA_019744945.1 Burkholderiales bacterium | reverse complement strand
AAGCAACGAAGCACAGGCACGGTTAAGAATTGATGAGATGCTCCGCAGAAGTAAGTGGATTTTACACGATTTGGATGGTGAAAAACCAAATGTAAAAGTTGAAATGAATATTAAATCGGGACGTGCAGACTATGTACTTTTAGATCAAAATCATCAATCACTTGCTGTTATTGAAGCAAAAAACCCTAAGAAATCAGCATTAGACGGTAAAGAGCAAGCGCGTAATTACGCTAAATCATTAAATCTAGAATTTGTAATTTTAACCAATGGCGAACACCACTTTTTGTGGAATGTAACTTTTGGCTCACCTGAAAAAATGGATATTTTCCCCACTCAAGAAGAATTAATCTCTCGGCGCAACTGGAACCCACCTGCTGATAAAATTGAATCTATTGAAATTGATAAATTTTTCTTGACTGAATTAGTTGAACCTAATATTTATCATTTAATGCGTGGCAAAAATCAAAACGAACAGGACTTATACTTAGCTGAACATCAATTAAAAACTTTACGCTATTATCAAGTTGAGGCAGTGAAAGCAATTGCTAAACAGGTTACCTTGGGTAAAAGTAGATTTTTACTGGAAATGGCAACAGGAACAGGAAAAACAACTACTGCCGCAGCGATTATCAATTTATTCATGAAAACAGGCAATGCTACCAAAGTATTATTTCTAGTCGATAGAATTGAACTTGAAGACCAAGCAATTAAGAGCTTCAAGAAAACTATTTCTGTACCTAATGGATTTACTTGTGCAACCTATAAAGAAGATCGCCAAAACTGGCAAAATGTTACCATTTTAGTTTCAACAATCCAAAGTTTTATTAAAAATAATCGTTACGAGCAAATATTTACACCGCAAGACTTTGATTTAATCATAACTGATGAAGCACATCGCTGTATTGGTAATCGCGGACGGCGAGTTTTTGAATATTTCAGAGGTTATAAAGTCGGTCTAACTGCAACGCCAAAAGATTATTTACGTGGCATCGATGTAGCAAAAACTAGAATAACCGATTCGGCTAGTTTAGAAAAACGTGAACTGTCTGATACTTATATGATATTTGACTCTGCTTTTTATAATTCAACTACTGATAGCTATGATTATCAACCAGCATTTAGATATGATTTAATACAAGGCGTGAAAGATAACTATTTATTAATGCCTGTAGTAATTGACAGTAGGACTGATAAAACCACCAAAATATTAAGCGAAGAAGGATTAAACTATACTTATATCGATGAAACAGGTCAAGAAACAACTGAAAATATAAAGAGATCAGATTTTGAAAAAACGTTCTTTAATGAAAATACAAATATTGAATTTTGTCGTAACTTTATCGAATCAGCTAAACGTGACCCATTAAGCGGTGAAATTGGCAAAACGATTATTTTTACAGTAAGTCAAGCTCACGCAAGTAAAATAACCCAAATTTTAAATAGGTTAGCTGATGAGTACTTTCCTAATAAATATCAATCTGATTTTGCGCTTCAGATCACATCAAATATTACCGATGCCCAAAGTTACACCACTGATTTTAGTGAAAATCGATTAAGCGGTACAACATCACCATTTTTGGAAAATTATCGGACTAGCAAAACTCGGGTATGCGTAACCGTTGCAATGATGACAACTGGTTATGATTGCCCTGATTTACTAAATGTAGTTCTCATGCGTCCAATAATGTCAGCAATTGATTTTATTCAAATCAAAGGACGTGGTACACGTAAAGCAGATTTTATTTATGAGCGAATTAATCAAGCTGATTTAAAATTGGATAAAGATGAATATTATTTAATTGATTATTTTGCTAATTATGAATACTTTGAAAATAAAGACTATTCAGCTATCCGTGAATTAAAAGATGCCAAACAAAGTATTGCAACAGGTATAGATATACCACCACCAAATCCAAATATTATTGTCGATAAAGATAACGACAAATTATACTCGTCTAAAAATTATGTTATTGGCAAAGATGGCATGAAGATCGACCGTGAATTATATAAAGCGTGGGAATCAACCAAAATATTAATTGATGGTGAAATCTGTCAATTTATGCAATCTGGTAATGTTGAGCAAGCTGAGAAAATTATTCGCGAACGTTACGAAAATAAGCCTAATGATTTTATAACATTGGATAAAATTGAACAATTTGAAGAATTAGATTATAAATTAACGTGGCAAGATGTTTTAACTAAAATATTTGGTAAATCCACTCAATACCCAACGCGACAACAAAAATTAGATGAATATTTCCAACAATTCAAACAATTTGCGAAACTAGAAAACACCACCAACAATAAAATTTATCATTGTTTCAAGCTCTATGTTGAAAATAGTAGCTTTGCTGACTGTGTAAACCATAAGAGATTTACAGAGTTAACTCAAATGGGATTAGATACCAGCGACCTGATGAAAGTTGGCGCGGATAACTTTGCTAAAATGGTGCAATTTGCGAGCAGTCAACCGAAAATATTCAATCTTAGAAAGTAAAGAATAATGAACACCACATTAAGTGATATACGTTGGCAACAACGCTTTGCCAACTATAAAAAAGCTTTTGCCAGATTTACCGAAGCAAAAGAAGTACTAGAAATAGATTTAAATAATAAGCTCATTCAAATGGCTCTAATTCAAACTTTTGAATTTACCTATGAATTAGGTTGGAAAGTAATTAAAGATTTTCTAAAATATAATGGTATTGATGTGAAATTACCACGTGAAGTTATTAAAGAAGGCTTTGCAGCAGCGATTATTAACGATGGACAGGCGTGGATTGAGATGATGGGCGATCGTAATGCAACCTCACATACCTATAATGAAGAATTTGCAGCACAAATAATAGCTAATATTTTAAATAACTATTCAAGAGCATTTGCCGAACTGGACACATATTTAAGTAGTAAATTAGATGGATAAATTTGGTTTACCAGCTGGCGTTCTCAATCTAATTAAACGTAAATTAACGGAATTTAACCAAATAGAAGCAGCCAAAATTTATGGCTCACGGGCGATGGGTAACTATTGGCGTGGCTCTGATATTGACATTATCTTATTTGGCAATTGCGAAAAGAGTTTAGGACAAATTATTACTGAAGTGGATGAGCTACCATTACCTTATAAATTTGATATAGCGGTGTATTCACAATTAACCAACCAAGAACTAAAAGAACATATTGATCGGGTTGGAATTAATATTTATCAACGAAATGAAGAAAGACCACAATGCTAGATAAAACTAAAATAAACAATCTCCGTGACCTATTGGTTGGCGTAGTGCCAAATCCTGTTGATCAAGTTAAACAAATCACGATTGCCTTAGTCTATAAATTCATGAATGACATGGATGATTTTAATCAAAACTTTGCTGGTAAGCGAATTTATTTTGTCAAGGATTATGCACAATTTGCATGGTCTAAATTGATGGATGATAAATTAACCAACTTGGAGCGCTTAAATCTGTATGCGGACGCCTTGCAACAAATTGAACTAAATAAAGATATTCCCGATGTGTTTCAGCATATTTTCAAAGGCGCATTTTTATCTTATCGTAACCCAGAAACGTTAACCCTATTTTTAAAAGAAATTAGCGGCTTTGATTATAACCAAGATAGTGAACAACTTGGTGATGCATTTGAATATCTGTTATCAATTCTAGGCTCACAAAAAGATGCGGGACAATTTCGCACACCGCGCCATATTATTGATTTTATGGTTAAAGTTATTAAACCGACAAAAAACGATTCTATTTTAGATCCTGCCTGCGGTACGGCTGGATTTTTAATCTCGGCATTTCAATATATTCGTGATACGGCAAACCTGCAATTATCCGAATTTAGCCAAGTATTCAATAATATCTACGGCTATGACATTACACCAGATATGGTAAAAATTGCGTTGATAAATCTTTATCTACACCGTGACACCAACCCACATATTTATGAATATGATACCTTATCCAATGATGAAAAATGGGGCGAGAAATTTAACGTAATTTTAGCTAA
>JAIETT010000301.1 GCA_019744945.1 Burkholderiales bacterium | reverse complement strand
TTTAAATTGGCGCAAAATCCGTTACTGATGTTGCCAGTTGGTGCTGTAATGTTTGTATTGTATTACTCATTAGGCGTGTTTTTTATTAAGAAATTTAATCTGCCAACCATTGGACGCGAGTCCGAAGAAGAAATTGCAGCGGCTAAAGTTGCACTTATTTCCAATGACAGTGTTGAAATGCAGTATATTAATGCCTTGGGTGGTGCAGATAATTTAATTAATGTTGATGCTTGTACTACTCGTTTACGTTTAGTGGTGCGTTCATCAGAAAATATTAATAAACCAATTTTGAAAGCACTTGGTGCTAAAGGTTTTGTAACCCCAGCTCCTGATTCAGTTCAAGTTATTTTGGGTCCTCAAGCTGAAATTATTGCGAGTAAAATCCGTGATACTTTAAATCAATTAGGACGTAATTTGACTATTCAGTCGGCTGAAAAAGCACCATTAGCGGTGACTAAAGTTGCACCAGTGAGTGTCAATGTTTCTGCTGTAACTGAAATTTTAAGTGCGTTAGGTGGTAAATCTAATCTTAAATCGATAAATTTAGTTGCCTTAACTCGTGCTAAAATTGAGCTTAAAGATGAAAAAACAATCGATTTAGCTAAACTTAAAGCACAGGGAGTAATTGAGGTTATTAATCTTAATTCTAAAACCAAACAGCTTTATATTGGTGTTGCGGCTGAAAATATTGTAGCAGGTATTAATCAGCTAATAAAATAATAACTATTATGGAATGTCTTAATGATAAGTGTATTCATAATTTCACATTCGGAAATTGCGAATAGTTTTGCTTATTGCTTGGAACATATCATGAATAAGCGGGTAGATAATTTAGTTATTTTGCCCGTGAAGAAATCTGAAGCGCCAGATGCTATTATTCTGCGCGCTAAAGAAATTATAGAACGCCAGCTTACGAAAGCCGATGGCGTTCTTATTCTTTGTGATATCTTTGGTGCTACACCGAGTAATATAGCGACTGAACTAATCCAATCTGGTCGAATCGAATTAATTACTGGTCTAAATTTACCAATGTTAATACGTGCGATATCGTATTCAAGTCAAGGCTTAGATTTATGCGTAGCTAAGGCAATGGAGGGTGGGATTAATGGGATAATCCACGTTCAAGGAGAAATAAATGTTAACCCAACAAATTGAAATTATAAATAAATTAGGCCTACATGCGCGTGCATCTTCAAAGTTAGTTCAACTTTCAAATTCATTTAAATCAAATATTTTTATTGAGCGTAATGGGCGTAAAGCGAATGCTAAAAGTATCATGTCTTTAATGATGTTAGCAGCCTCAAAAGGTAGTGAAATCACATTAATTTGTAATGGCGAAGATGAGCAGGCTGCTCAAGAAAAAATTATTGAATTATTTGCAAACCGTTTTGGTGAAAATGAATAATAATTAAAGGTAGTACAAAATGAGTATAGCACTACATGGATTTGGGCTTGGTGGTGGGATAGCCATTGGTCAAGCTTATATTCTCGATAAAGATCTTGAGGGTGTCGCGCAATTTACTCTCGAGGCAAATGAAATTGCAGCCGAGGTGATTCGTTTTGAACAAGCCGTAAAAACCACGCGTAAAGAGCTAGAATATTTACGTGGCAATATTCCATCTGGAGCCCCAGCTGAGTTGGGGGCTTTCTTATCGCTTAATATCATGATGCTAAATGATTCGCAAATTTCACAAGCGCCGCTTGAAATAATTAAACAAGAGTCTTGTAATGCTGAGTGGGCAATTAAGTTGCAGGCCGATTATTTGTCTCATCAATTTGATGAAATGAGTGATGCTTATCTTAAAGAACGCAAAAATGATGTAGTTCAAGTATTGGAGCGTGTGTTTAAGAATTTAGAGGGCAATAAATTTGATTGGGCTGATGAAGGGAAACTCGAGAAAGGTATTTTAGTTACCCGAGATTTGTCACCAGCCGATTTAGTTCAGTTTAAGGACTCTAATTTTGCGGGATTTATAACTGATTATGGTAGTTTAACTTCGCATACCGCAATTATTGGGCGCAATTTAGACATTCCAGCTGTAGTTGGTGTTAATAACGGTCGTCAAATAGTTCGTGATGATGAAATCATCATTATTGATGGTATCCAAGGTGTTGTGATTGTTAATCCCGATCAGTTGGTTCTGAATGAGTATAAGCGCCGCAAGAAGGAATGGCAAGAAAGTCGCCAAAAATTACGTGCAATTCGTAAGGATGACACCGTTACCCGTGATGGTGTTAAAATTGAGCTCTTTGCCAATATTGAAATTCCTGCTGATATTGATGATGTTAAATATAATAATGCTGATGGTGTTGGTTTATTTCGAAGTGAGTTTTTATTTCTCGGGCGTAATGACCATATTGCCAATGAAGAAGAGCAGTTTTTAGCTTATTTACATGTGGTTAAGGCGATGAAGAAAAACTCGGTGACAATTCGAACCGCTGATTTAGGTGCTGATAAAAATCCACAATGGAATGCAGCGCATGGTGCTTCAGATAATCCTGCGTTGGGTTTAACTGGTATTAGAATGTCTTTGGCTGAGCAAGGTTTTTTTAGGATGCAGCTTCGAGCTATTTTGCGTGCTTCTGCATTTGGTAAAATTCAAATTATGTTTCCGATGATTTCTTCGGCATGGGAACTTAAACAAGCGATTCATCAACTAGATCTAGCTAAAGAAGAATTACGCGATGAAAATATTCCTTTTGATGAGAAACTTAAAGTTGGTAGTATGATTGAAGTTCCTGCTGCTGCGCTCTCGATTAGAGGTATATTAGAACAAGTCGATTTTATTTCAATTGGAACCAATGATTTAATTCAATATCTTTTAGCTATTGATCGTAACGATGAGGCGGTGAATTATTTGTATGATCCTCTTCATCCTGCGGTTATTAAAGTCGTTAGCCAGATTATTGCTGCGGCTAACAAAGAAAATGTTCCTGTTTCGATTTGTGGTGAAATGGCTGGTAACGTCAAATTAACGCGTTTATTGCTTGGAATGGGTTTATGTAAATTTTCAATGCATTCAGCTAATATATTGAATGTTAAACATGTAATATTAAACACAGATCTTAATCAAATTGCTCCGTTGGTAAGTAAAATTCTTCGCACAGACAGTCGCGATAAAATTTATGAGCTAATGGAACGCTTGAATCAAGATTTAGATTTATTTTAAGATAGAAAGAATATGCGCTTGAAAACAATTAGTAAATTTATCCTTGGTGCAGTATGTGGGTCATTTGTAACCTTAAGCATTTATGCAACGGCAGATGATCAAAGTGGAATAACGCCGATTAATAGCCAACAAATGGCGAATACAATCCCTGTTGATGATGTTAATAATTTTGCTAAAGTTTATGCAATTACTAAAAATTATTACGTAGAAAGCGTTAATGACACTAAGTTAATGAAAGGCGCGATTGATGGGATGTTGAATAATTTGGATCCACATTCGGATTATTTGGATGCCGATGATTTTAAACAACTCTCTGAAATGACTAGCGGTTCTTTTGCAGGGTTGGGGATTGAAGTTAGTCGTGACAAAGGTAATGGTGGGGTTAAAGTAGTTGCGCCGATTTATGGCACTCCTGCATATTTGGCTGGTGTCCAAAGTGGTGATTTAATCGTTAAAATTAATGGGGTTCCTGTTAGTGGTCTATCGTTGGATGAAGCAATTAAACGTATGCGTGGAAAAGAGGGAACTAAAGTTGTCATTACGGTTGCTCGTGCGAATGCCTTGAAACCAATTGATTTTACAATTACGCGTGCTAAAATTGCGGTACGTAGTGTTCAATCTACAATGTTAAATCCTGATTATGCCTATATTCGAATTACCAATTTTCAAGCCGACACGAGTAATGAATTGGCTCTAGCATTAAATAAAGCTTATAAAGCTAATCCACATTTAAAAGGGCTAGTTTTAGATTTGCGGGATGATCCAGGTGGTTTATTACAATCGGCGGTTGGTGTTTCAGGTGCATTTTTGCCTAAGGATAGCTTAGTAGTTTACACCGATGGACGTTTGGCAAGTGCTAAACAAAAATATTATGCATCGCCAAATGA
>JAIETT010000153.1 GCA_019744945.1 Burkholderiales bacterium | reverse complement strand
TTCAAGCGATTAACTGATTTTAAATCTTGAGTCTGACTTTTGCTTTGTTGGAGTAATACTGAATATTGTGCGACTTGCTTTTTTAACTGCGCGTTCTGCGTAGCTAACTCCTGCTGTTGTGAAGTTTGCAAAAAAAGTAACTGCGGGTAACTGCCTAAACGGTATAAGAATAATGAAGTATGTTTTTGTACAAATACGACTGTGCTATCCCTAATAGTACTAATAAAGGAATATTTATCAATTAGAATCAGGCCTATACTTAACAGTATAAGCCAAATTTTAAAAAAACGCATTATCTAGTTCGACTCATATAGACTTTATTCGTCGATAAATGATCAAGTGCCATGCCACAACCCTTCGCTACACAGAGCAAAGGTTCATCTGCAACAATAACTTTTAATTGGGTAACTTCAGAGAGCAAGACATCCAAGCCCTTGAGTAAAGCACCACCGCCAGTTAAAACTAAACCAGAATCAATTAAATCTGCAGATAGCTCAGGTGGGGTTAACTCCAACGCCTGTTTAACTGCAGCAACGATCTGTTGCAGCGCATCTTCAAGCGATCCACGTACCTCTTCTGAGGTAATAGTGATTTGTTTTGGTAAGCCATCAAACACACTTCGTCCACGAATATCCATACTACCATTATCAACACTTGGATGCGCTGAACCAATAGTTTTTTTGATTTGCTCCGCGGTTGAATCTCCGATTAATAAACCATGTTTAGTTCGAATATGATTAGTAATAACTTCATCCATGCGATCACCAGCTACACGAATTGAATTCGCATAGACCAATCCACCTAATGAAATAACACCAACTTCGGTCGTACCACCACCAATATCAACTACCATCGAAGCCCGTGGTGACTCAACTGGTAATCCAGCACCAATTGCAGCAGCCATCGCTTCTTCGATAATTTCTACTCGTCTAGCACCTGCGGCTAATGCAGCATCTTTAATTGCGCGCCGTTCAACTTGAGTTGATCCACATGGAACACAAATAATAATCGTCGGTGGAACTGACATCATACGTTTGTGATTCGAAGCTTTCTTGATGAAATGTTTAATCATCTGCTCAGTAATATTAAAATCGGCAATTACGCCATCTTTCATTGGACGAACCACTTCAATTTGTCCAGGCGTTTTACCCAGCATAATCTTAGCTTCTTGACCAACCGCCAAAATTCTTTTGCCCATGCCACTTCTATCAACAGCTAAAGCCACCATCGATGGCTCATCAAGAATAATACCCTTGCCTTGCATATAGACAAGAGTATTTGCTGTTCCTAGATCAATGGCAATGCTACTTGAAAAAAAACCAAACAGTCTTTTAAACATTGCTTCCCCGGAAATCTAAATAAAGTTTACTTTGCGTTAACTAAAGCTCTAGCCGTATCAAACATACGATTTGAGAAACCCCATTCATTATCATACCAAGCAAAAATTTTAACTAAATTACCATCTACGCGCGTTTGAGTTGAATCAAAAGTAGAAGAAACATTAGTATGGTTAAAATCCATTGACACTAATTTTTGCGTGTTATAAGCCAAAATTCCTGCATAAGCACCTTCAGAAGCCGCTTTCATTGCAGAATTAACTTCTTCTTTAGATGTTGGACGTTTTGACGTGAACGTAAAATCAACTAATGATACATTAATAGTTGGAACACGAACCGCTAAACCATCTAATTTACCAGCTAACTCAGGAACAACCAAACCAACATTAGCCGCAGCACCTGTTTTAGTAGGAATCATTGACATAACGGCAGAACGCGCACGACGTGCATCTTTATGGTAAATATCAGTTAAGACTTGATCATTCGTGAAAGCATGGATAGTAGTCATTAAACCACGTTCTACACCAATAACTTCATTTAATACTTTCGCCACTGGCGCTAAAGCATTTGTTGTACACGAAGCATTTGAAACTACAATCATATCTTTAGTTAAAACTTGTTGATTTACACCAAAAACAACTGTTGCATCAACGTCTTTATCACCAGGAGCTGATAATACTACTTTTTTAGCACCAGCCTCAATATGAGCAATTGATTTTGCTTTTGAGTTAAATACACCAGTACATTCCATAACAACATCAACACCTAAATCTTTCCAAGGTAAATTCTTAGGATCACGTTCAGCAAAGAAGCGAATAAATGTACCATCAATCGTTAAGCCGCCATCAGCAACTTCAACTTTATGATTAAAGTAACCTTGTACCGTATCTCGTTGAGTAATAATCGCTTGAACCTCTAAATCTGATCCCAAGTCATTTACTGCAACAATTTCAAATTCATTAGTAAGTTTATTTTCAAATAACACACGTAAAACATTACGACCAATTCGACCATAACCGTTAATTGCAATTCTAATTTTTGACATAATTGACACCTTTTAAAAATTAAATACGTTAATGATTATACTCTCAACCACCATAAAAAGCAAGATGATTAAAGAGCTAACCCTCAGACCATTTCACTGCAAACTTTAGTCAAAATAATTACTCTTACATAACGCACTTGACTAATCTAAATAACACTTTTACTGGTTAAGCTAATTTTGCCAAAATTGCATCCACGCTAAAACCAAATTCTTCAAATAATTGACCAGCTGGTGCAGACTCACCAAATTGATCCATTGATATAATCACACCATCCAAACCGACATATTTATACCACGTTTCAGCCACACCTGCCTCAATAGCAACCATGCGCTTAGCGCCACCTAAAACTTCAGTTTTATAGGCCACGTCTTGCCGATCAAATACATTGGTTGATGGCATTGAAATAACCCGAACTTTTTTACCTTGCTCGGCTAATTTACTTGCTACATTAACCGCCAATTCAACTTCCGAACCAGTTGCAATAATTGCAAAATCAGGTTTAGCACCACCATCAACTAAAATATATCCACCCTTAGCGATATGATCTAATTGTTCGTGACTGCGATGATTGAATTTCAAATTTTGCCGTGAGAAAATCAATGACGAAGGTGTTTTCTTCTGACTGATTGCGTGCCCCCATGCGACCATGGTTTCAACCGTATCACACGGACGCCAAACGTTCATATTTGGAATAACACGTAAAGTAGCCAATTGTTCAACCGGCTGATGAGTTGGACCATCTTCACCCAAACCAATTGAATCATGCGTATAAACAAAGATTGGCGCAATTTTCATCAAACTTGCCATACGTAATGCATTTAACGCATATTCACAGAACATCAGGAATGTTCCACCAAATGGTAGCACACCACCATGGAGATACATACCATTCATAATCGCTGACATACCAAATTCACGCACGCCGTATGAAATATAATTACCAGTAAAATCATTTTTCTTATCTAAGCTTACCGCGGTGCTCCATTTAGTCAAATTAGAACCAGTTAAATCAGCAGATCCACCGATAAATTCAGGTAAAAATTTGGCAAAATATTCAATTGCATTCTGTGAGGCTTTACGACTAGCAATAGTTTCTTGTTTATCATTGACTAATTTAACGCCATCAGCAATAGTTTTATTCCAATCTTTAGGTAACTCATGTTCATGACGACGCATTAATTCCGCGGCCATATCTGGATGACGCGATTGGTATTCCATAAAGCGCATATTCCATTCATTTTCAGCACGTAAACCATCACCTTTACAGTCAAAATCGGCATAAACTTCATCAGGAATTTCAAATGCGGCATGTGGCCAATTTAATTCTTTACGTACTAATTCAGTTTCTGCGGCGCCTAATGGAGCACCATGGCAATCTTCTTTACCGCCTTTATTTGGCGAACCTTTACCAATTTTGGTTTTACACATAATCAAAGTTGGTTTATGATGAACCGCTTTAGCTTTTTTTATCGCTTTGCTGATCTCTTTAACATTATGTCCATCAATTGTATCAATCACTTGCCAATTATACGACTCAAAACGTTGCTTAACATCTTCATTGAACCAACTCTCAACTTCACCATCGATTGAAATACCATTGTCATCCCAAAATACAATCAATTTACCCAAGCCCCAAGTTCCAGCCAAAGCACACGCCTCATGCGAAACACCTTCCAT
>JAIETT010000145.1 GCA_019744945.1 Burkholderiales bacterium | reverse complement strand
TTTGTCGGCAAGCAACAAGCTCTCGATGAACTGCGTCAAGATCAACAAATGAAGTCAATTGCTTCAGATGTAATTGAATCGGTAAATAACCCCTTACCCGATGTTTTAATTGTTAATACGCTCAGTGCCGAAAGTACAGTTCTCAACCGTTTGGATTTACAATTGTCGCAATTACCCATGGTAGCAGACGTACAAATGGATTTACATTATGCAAGCAAGGTTCAGGAGTTATTGGGCTTTGTTCGTCAAATTAGTTTGGCTGCCCAAATCCTCTTTATTGTCGTGCTAAGTTTGGTGATTTACAATATGATACGCTTGCAAATGATGTTAAAAAGCGATGCCATCAAGGTTTCGCGCCTAATTGGTGCCAGCGATAGTTACATTATGCGTCCACTTTGCCATTATGCAGTATGGCAAGTTACCTTAGCCACAGGCTTCGCCGCGCTCGGCATGCATGAAATGACGCGTAATTTAAACCTAATGTTTGCTAATTTTAGTAATTTATTCGGTAAAGGCTTTGTTTTTAACACTTTACCACTGGGCGAATTTGCCCTGATGTGGGGGGGGGTAGTTGTATTTACCATCTTTACGGTCTTTTTAGCCGTACGGTGGGTGTTTAGAAATACTTACAGCCAATGAATAAGCACAACAACCTGTTGCAACTGAGCGACTTTGACTATCATTTACCCGAGCATCTAATAGCTTGTCAACCCTTAGTAAATCGCGATGATAGTCGCTTACTAGTCGTTGATGAAACGCCGCAAGATCGTCAGTTTAAACACATTCTCGACTATCTCAACGCAGGCGATTTACTGGTGTTGAATAATACGCGAGTGGTTAAAGCGCGATTATTTGGGCACAAACCAACTGGTGGCAAAGTTGAAGTCATGCTCGAACGCGTGATTAATAATCATGAGATTATTGCTCATGTTGGAACCAGTAAAGCCATCAAAATTGGTATGCAAATTGAATTACCTGCTGGAATTAGCATGCAAGTAATTGAGCGCATGGAGAATATTTTTCGCCTACGGATTGTCCAAGATATTGATATCTATGCCTATCTGGAACAACACGGTAATTTACCATTACCACCGTATATGCAACGCCAAGCCGCACTCGATGATGAAACCCGTTATCAAACTGTTTTTGCTCAACATAACGGCTCTGTTGCCGCACCAACCGCTGGTTTACATTTCACACCCGAATTACTTACACAAATTCGCGCTAAAGGCGTACAGATTAGCTATGTGACGCTCCATGTCGGCTCGGGAACCTTCAAACCAGTTAGTGTTGCAAGTATTGCCGAACATAAAATGCATAGTGAAGTATTTGAAATTAATCATGATACCATTGAATTAATTAAACAAACTAAGCTAGCGGGTAGCAAAGTCATTGCGGTCGGCACCACCAGTTTACGCACCCTAGAATCGGTAGCTAAACGAGGACTCTATCCACAACGTGGTGAAACCGACATCTTCATTACGCCCGGCTTTAAATTTGAATTAGTCGATAAATTAATTACCAATTTTCATCTCCCCAAATCAACTTTACTCATGCTCGTCGCAGCCTTTAGTGGCAAAACTCAAATAGATGCCAGTTATCAGCATGCGATCCAGAATAATTATCGTTTCTTTAGCTATGGCGATGCCATGCTGCTTACTCGTCAGGATTAACCATGGAACAACACAATAAAACTCATTTTGGCTTTAAAGATGTCGCCGAAGAGAAAAAAGCCGATTTAGTTGCCGAAGTCTTTCATTCGGTTGCCAGCAATTATGACATCATGAATGATGTTATGTCACTGGGTATGCACCGTTTATGGAAAAAATTTACCTTCTTTACCGCCGAATTAAAGCCTGGACATAGAGTCCTCGATATCGCTGGTGGCACTGGTGACATGAGCAAAGGTTTCAAAAACATCGTTGGTGAAGCTGGCGAAGTTTGGCATACCGACATCAATTCCTCGATGCTTAAAGTTGGCCGCGATCGCTTATTAAACGAAGGTATTTTGACGCCACAATGCCTGTGCGATGCCGAAAAACTTCCTTTTCCCGATAATTACTTTAATACGGTATGTGTCTCATTTGGTTTACGTAACATGACGCATAAGGATATTGCCCTAAGTGAAATGCAACGCGTGCTCAAACCAGGTGGTGTACTGATGGTATTGGAGTTTTCCAAGATTTACAAACCGTTAGCTAAATTCTATGATCTTTACTCATTTAAATTTTTACCAATGATGGGTAAACTGATTGCCAAAGATGCAGATAGTTATCAGTATTTAGCCGAATCAATCCGCATGCATCCCGATCAAGAAACCTTGCAACAAATGATGTATGATGCAGGTTTTGCCAAAGTTAAATATCATAATTTAACCCTTGGGATTACCGCCTTACACAAGGGATACAAAGCCTAATGTTGAATACTCTGGCAATTAAAGCGCTAAATTTACTCTTAAAAGCCAACCCAACTACTCGCGGACAACTGCAAAAATTAGCCACCAAGGTAATTGAGCTAAAATTACCTTTCTTGACCCTAAATTTTATTATTGCCCCTGATGGAACGCTGGAAAGTGAAGCGTCCGTAGCCGATTGTTCAATTACAATTCCACTCGCCAGTGCCAGTCATTTAATCCATCAAGATCAGCTGCAGACCTTTAAAACCCTGCACATTGATGGCGATAAAACTCTGGCTAAAAATTTACTCAGCTGCTTGGCGACTCTTGATGCGAGCAAAACGCTCTATTTACATAACTCGCCATTTTTAGGCATTTTTGCCGTTAAACTTGAGCAACTCCTTAAAACTATCATCGAATATGCTCAATTAGTCAGCCATAATGCCACGCTCTCAACTAGTCAATATGTCCAATATGAAGTTGATTTAATTAGCGACAAGTATATTTTAGAACAATTCTACACTGATGTGGATGATCTCAAAGAACGCTGCGATTTACTCGGCAAACGCGTAGAAAGACTAACCCAATAAAATGCGCACTCTTCGTCTCTTAAAAATAATTCTGACTTTTAAACGCTATGGTTTGTTCCAAGTTTTAAATATTAGCGATAAAACCAGTCGCTTAGCGCGTTTACTGGAATTTATGCTGTGGTTTATCCCACAAAAAAATCCCAATCAACCCTTGCCGTTACGCATAAAATTAGCCTTTGAATATTTAGGTCCGGTCTTTGTCAAATTTGGTCAATTGCTCTCCACGCGCCCCGATTTAATTCCAAGTGAATATTTGAGCGAACTGGCAAAACTGCAAAATCAAGTTAAACCATTTGATTCGCTACAATCACGCCAAATCGTCGCCAGCGCACTAGGTAAACCGTTGGAGCAAGTTTTTAGCCAATTTAGTGACGATCCTGTTGCCTCAGCCTCAATTGCACAAGTTCATCGTGCACGCTTACTGGAAAATGGACATGACGTTGCGGTAAAAGTCTTGCGGCCTAAAATTGCTAAAGTAATTAACAAAGATATTCAACTACTTAAAGCGGTAGCTTGGGTGGTTGAAAAATTATTTAGCGATGGTAAACGCTTGCGCCCACAAGAAATTGTTGAGGAGTTTGAGAGCGTTATTCATGAAGAATTAGACTTTTTGCAAGAAGCAGGCAATAGCACCGAATTAAGCCGCTTGCATAAAAAAGATCCGCGAATTATTATCCCTGAGATTTATTTTGATTATTCAAGCAAAGATGTAATCGTGATGGAATGGATGCACGGCACACCAATTTCAGATCTTGACGCACTTAAAGCCAAAAACGTTGATTTGGTACGTTTATCGCATTACGGAGTAGAAATATTCTATACTCAGGTTTTCCACTTTGGCTTTTTTCATGCCGATATGCACCCAGGGAATATTTTATGTTCAGATGATGGACGCTTTATCGCGCTGGATTTTGGGATTGTCGGCTGTCTTTCGGACGAAGACAAACGCTATTTAGCCATCAATATTTTAGCATTCTTCAATCGTGACTATAAAAAAGTTGCGATTACCCACGTTGAATCGGGTTGGGCACCCAAAGATACCCCAATTGAACAATTTGAAAATGCCATTCGTTCGGTTTGTGAACCAATTTTCAATAAACC
>JAIETT010000140.1 GCA_019744945.1 Burkholderiales bacterium | reverse complement strand
AATAGCCCGGTGGAAAATATTGCTAAATCACTCTCATTATTTATCATTGGCGGCAGCAGCTTACAAATTTTTCTTGGCCCGTTGTGTGACCGTTACGGTAAGCGCAATATTTTATTAATTGGCAATATCTTTTTCTTAATCGCCAGTGGCGTAATTCCATTTGTTTTAAACATCGATCAATTCCTAGCCGCACGCTTCTTCCAAGGCTTTGGTTTATGCTTCATTTTCATTGGCTATGCCATGATTCACGAATCATTTGATGATAAATCCGCAGTAAAACTCTGCTCTTTAGTCTCGAATATCAGCATATTTGCACCCTTAGTTGGACCGGTAATTGGCAGCGCGATTATTTTAGCGGCGAATTGGCGTTATGTCTTTATTATTACTGCAGTTTTAGCCATCACCTCATTGATTGGTTTAGCAAAAAACATGCCGAATAATAAACCGAGCCGCAAAGCTATGACGCTCAAAGAGATTTTACAGACGTACCTAAAAATTATCCGCACTCGCCCATTATTACAAGGTGGCTTAATTATCGCGATATCTTCATTGCCACTAATTACATGGATCGGCTTAGCCCCAATTTTGGTTATGCAAACTATGGGCAAAAGCTTTGGCTATTATATCGTGTATCAAACTTTAGTTTTCGGTGGCTTCATTGTAAGTAGTATCAGTATTCAATTCATGGCTGGACGGATTAGTTTTTATAAATTAATTACCCGCGGTTCAGTAATTGCAGTGCTTGGTTTAGCTATTTCGTTAATTTTTAGCTCAATTCACCTCGTATTTATTTTAGGTTTGTTCCTCGCCTCATTCGGCATTGGTATCTTTAATGGTTCAATTTTCAGAATTGCCATTACCTCAACTGGACAATCTAATAGTATGAGCGCGGCTAGCCTAAATATTATTCAATCAACCGTATTGGCGGGTGGACTCGAAGTTTTAAATGTCTTATGTAGCAAATTTGGCTATAGCCTATTTGGTTTTGCCTTATTAAATCTTGCATCAGGTATAGTCTTACTCTTGTTGTGCTTGAATTTCGCCAAATTAGTTAAATTACGCGCTTGGCAATAAAATAGCGTTCTAGATTACCTAAATTTGCCACCGCGATGAATTTAGCTTCGCTTTAAAATAAAACCTGATTGAAATTTTCAATCAGGTTTTATTTTAAGCTATACGCCATAATATAACTATTAATCAACGACTAAACTAACTCGCTTACACCGTAACTCACTTATTATCTAGTTCTGCGCTAGTCTTAATTATGTAAACACCACCATGCTCATAGACACAAGTTTTGCGCGAATTAACGACCTTAGTATTATAAGAATGACAATAATTATTTTCAAGCTTCAAATCAAACTCAGGGTAATCAGACTTACTTCCATCATGACTAACAATTTTATATTTATATCTAAATTTATCTACCTTAAAATTATCTCCAAAACTTTTAACTTCATTATTAGTCAATTCATGGCTACCGCTATTAATATTATAGATTTTGGCCTCTGAATATACATCTTGATTATGATCAATAAACTCTGCTTTCACCTTGTAAGTATGAGGATATTTAGAAAGCTCAATTACTGGATCGCTGTTATCACCATGCGGATTATACATTTTTAACAACGTTCCATCTGAGAATTCTAAATCTCGACTCACACTTGCATCTCGAAAACTACAATTGGGTGTCACACAAAAGGCCGCTCCATCCCAAGCCATATCTGAATGCCAAAATTTATCATTAAATATTCCATGATCTCCATCATCGGTAACCCAACTATGTCTCCAAGAATTTACATTAACCCCAAAAGTATAGATACGATACTTATTATCAACTGGAGAACGCGCAGTAATCGAATAGACCGCTGTTGCTAAATAAGACTTATCACTATGTTTAATCCACTCTGCTTTAATTGGTCGAGTTAATACAATGGATTTGGTCGCACGATCATAATCAAACATTTTATATCCACTAAGATTATATTTGCCATCCTCATACTGATTTTGATCTGGTGCAATGGAAGAAGAAAGCAGCTTTGAATCATAAATATCACCCTCAATCCTAATTTTACGATATTCTTGCGAATATCCCCATTGTTCTGCATATTTCTCCTCCCAGCCACGCCAACCAGACGCATGTGCCATTTCACCATTCCAGCGACTATCAAATAAATTAAAGCCTTTCTTACCACCAAGCCCACTTTGATATTTCTTAGGAATATAATACGCTAATTTAGACACCGTGGTATAGGAACCAGTTATTGGTCTAGTTTGTTCATACGACATCAAGCGACCATCCCACTCACTATATGGAATTACAAATTTTGAAGCTGTAAACCAAGCCGTTTTGCTTTTCTCACCACCCCAAGTACCTTTGAGAGTATAACCATCAAAATAATCAAATTGAAAGCCTGTAGCTTCAAGAAACATGAATAAATTAATCGACTTACTCGATGCATCATACCAAGCGGCATTTCGCTTAGAGTCTTCGGAAATATTAATTGCTCCATATGGAGCCTCTAGGCGTTTAGGATCAATATAGGGCATAAATTTCTCGATTAGCGGCTTATAATAAGCATTAATCCGTTCAATATTTTGCACATAGGAATAACTATTACTGACACGACCTGTAGCAAAATTAAATTGACTCGCATATTTTGAACCATCTTTACTAACCAAAAACGCTAAAATCTTTTCCAACTCAGCAGCTTGGCGCAAAATAATTACCGAATCCAAAAAATACTCACTGTATGCTGCATTGTAATACATATTTCGTTGAATTAAATTTACCCGTCGAGAATCAGTGGATTTTTCGTTTAAAATCGCTTGAAATGCTTCAGTTGCATTTACAATATTTCGTTCACTCGTAACATCTGCGACACCCTTAAGCGCATCATTCAACTGGTTATCAAATCCATCACTTTTAAAAACACTATTGTTAGCACCAACAGCAGAAATGTAAAGATCAATATTGTTACGATATTTCTGTAATGGTAAATTAATCGTCCCACTTACTTGCACTAGTGCTGCAACTTTAGCATCATGATTAACTAACTTATCTTCAACTGATTTCTTAACATGTAAGACCGTTAAATCGGTTATATTGTTTTTGACATCTATAACTTGATCACTAATTTGATTCAATTTATCTAAAATTGGTTGCAAATCAATTGGTGTGGGACTTCCAGCAGAACTACCGCCACCAGTTAAAATATTGAAAAATCCTTCTGCCATCTCCATTTTTGCTTTGAAGGCAGGATGATAGCCTGCTACGGCTTTAAAAAATCCATTTGCTCGCACAACCCACTCACGCGGAACAGGAACAAAAGAACCAGCTAATGCCGTAGGTGCTGAAACACTCGTATTATTTGACACCTTCGCGGCGGGTAAATCACTAAAACCAACCGTAAAGATATCGTCACCTTTATGCGCTGCAAATTTATCCACCACCACTTCACCAATTAGCTTAGTAGTTGCCACATTATAAAACTGAATTTTATGATAACCAGGTTTAGAAATAAACCCCGCCAAAATAAACTCACAATATTTATCAGCCGCACAATTTTGTGTTACTGAGGTAGGTTTAACTAATCCTGCGCTAAAAAAATCTACGCGCACTGCAGTTGCACCCTGTAATTGACTACCTTGAATTCCAATAACGGTATTAGATATAACAATAGGAGCACCCAGCGCGACAGTCGCATCTGACGTATTTGTCGATGATTTACCATTATTGCAAGCCACTAAACTCGTAGTTAAAATGGCTAAAAGGAGGATTTTTTTATTATGTTTCATGCGCCAGACCTTTAAATTGAATTAAGTTTTTTATCACAGTCTCCATTGTAACTGGTTTCTCCAATATCCACAATAGCCAAAAATGCATAGATGCTATACGCTTTTGTATAGTTAAACGCATAAAAAAATTGCCAGTCTCCGAAGAAAATAGGCAATCTTAAAACCAAATTAAAACCTCTTAAGTAGAACTTAACCTGCTTCCTTAACCGACTTTAATTCAAGCTTAGCTTTTATTAGCATCCAAATATTATAAACCAACACCACCAGTAAAATCCACTTTAGCATACTTCCATCAATTTTAGA
>JAIETT010000280.1 GCA_019744945.1 Burkholderiales bacterium | reverse complement strand
ATATTACGACTAAAACTAGCTTTTCCAAGTATCATCTGATGATTAAAATTGGCTAACTTTTGATATTCAACTATATTTTGACTAAGTTGAATTGCCGCTAAAATCTGCTGCTGTAATTGACCAACCTCTGGCGCAATAAATCCATTCACTTGATCTAAGACCCATTCCAAATTCGCGGGTAAATTAGAGAGTACAGGAATACAACCGTATGCCAATGCCTCTAATAAACTTGATGAAGTACCATCACTTTCAGGTACCGAGATAAAGAGCTGCGCATGTTGATAAAACTCAACTAATTCGCAATAACTCAGCATCCCAGTAAAATTCACTCGTGAACTCACGCTTAAATCCTGAGCCAATTGTTGCAACTTTGCCGACTCTTCACCTGAACCAGCAATAACCAGCCGATATTCAGTATCAATTAAGTTATTTTTAATCAGCGTTGCAAAGGCTTGAATAATTTTATCGACACGATACAAAGGTTTATGCAGACGGTTAGATAAAATTATTTTATGCTTCGACGTGACATCAATTAGCGCAGGCAAATTTTGCATACCAAAATTAAGCGTATGAATTGGACGACTAACCTTACCTAACAACGCCGCAATTTGTGCCGACATAAATAAGGAATCGGAAGTAATTAGATCCGAATGGCGTAAATTATATTCCACCATCCGACGCATCAGTTTGCTTTGCTTCGGCAGAATTAAGACATCTGAGCCCCACGTAGTTAAAACAACTTTAGGGCGTAGAGTCAATTTACGCAATGCACGCAAGGTGTGCCACGCATAGCTATTAGCTTGATGAATGTGCACCACATCGGCTTGAATTGACTTTAAATATGCGCGAATTTGTTTAACCGCATTAAAACTACGCAAGGCAAAATTGACTTCCAAACAGTTTAGATTGGCAAACTCAGACATTTTTTGATTACTAATTAGGCTAACTTCAAATTCACCAGTTGCAATTACCCCAGCGATATAGCGCTGACAATGGATGGAGTTTGATCCGACAATGACAACTTTTTTCATTCGGACTTAGCCCATTCATCATAATAGCTTTGCAATTCTGGATAACGTGCTAACTGCTTTTTGTCCATTTCACGAGTATCACCGACTTGTTGAGCTGGATTACCCGCTAAAATTGCAAAATCAGGAAATTCGCCCTTAACTAAGCTATACGCGGAAACAATTGAACCTTTGCCAATTGAAGTTCCTGGCATAATCACGCTATGTGGTCCAACAAAGGTAAATTTACCAATTTTAATCCCACCACGAATATAGCCTTGATGATGTCCATTGTGTTCAATAAAATGTGAACCGTACAAACGAATCGCTAAATGCGAAGAATGACTTGCCATTAACACATAAGCCCCGATTTGGCAGCCTTCCTCAATCGTGATACCATTACTACATTCCAAAATAGAATGATGCCACACAAAAACATTATTTGCGACATCTAAATTTTGCGGATAGACCACATCAACCGTATTACTCATCCGCGTTAATGGCAAATACACGCCATCATGACGTGTATATCCCAGGATCATCCGCGGATGTGCAATATACTTATTTAATTTATTACAGATTTTCCAAAATATTTTTTTAATCTTAAGTACCCTATTATTAATTTAATTCGCGATAGGCTTTGCTACCAGTCCGTATTTTACCGCAATCCTTTATGCTACAAAATAAATATACTCTATATACTGTACAATATAATGAAAAAATAACTCGTTATATTAGCTAACTCTTCTTTGCCAATAATAAACATATCTAAGCGCACTATATAATTTTACATCTACATTTAAGAACAGAATATTAGTTAGTTAAAGTTGTAATAAAAAAATACTTTTTTAGAACTAGAGGATAAGCATCCTACTTTATACCAGAACCTAGTAATAAAACAATGATTGCACAATGCGTTAAAAAATCAAGGCAAGTATATACCAAATTGCATAAGGAAATAGCAAACTGGACCTTTTCTGTAATAATATGCACTAACATAGCATTTTTCTATAAACAATGGGGTTCTAATTTCAATTTCTATATCTAGATAACATAAAATAAAGATCATCTAACACTAATTAATCAAACTCTATATAATCGGTAATTTCAAATACAATCTTCTCATCTAATACATTTATAGGCATTAGGCGAGAATAACCGCAATGAATTAGTTTATTATATAAAGATTTGCGGTTAAAAACTCCAAATTTTGGAAATAGCTGCTGAGAAAACATATGATTGATAGAGTTTTTAGATATTGTCTTATTTTCAATCTTAGTTAGAATTGCTGCAATTTCCTGACTATCTAAATTGAGAACAAAAAAGAAAACAACCTGTTTTTCACGCTCAGTAAGTGATAAATCAATAGGTCTTGGTGAAACAAAATTATCTGTTTGGTAAAACCGTCTAAGAATGTCAACTATGTTAAATACTTCTAAATTATGTGAGAAACATAATAACGCTACCATATTTCTAGTTTGTGGATTATAAATTGGACGCCAATTTATAGCAATCATCATAGTTCCAACATCTGGCAATCTGTTTACTGCCAATATTTTTATTACTCGTTGTTGTTCGATTGCCTTTTTACGATAAAAATCAAGCTTGGCTTCTTGTCTAAAGGTTGCCAGCACATCTCTAGTAACTCGGTTTCCATAGCTGTTTAGTTTTGACTGCCCAATTAAATTAAAACGTAAATCTGTTACATCATAATTCATTTCTAAAGAACTGTCACTAACTACTTGAAGACTAGCTAAATACAATTCTAAAAAACATTTATCTGCATTACTTAATTCCATCTCAAACTACCTCACTAAATAGTCAACACGCATTTCATAAGCTATCTTAGAAATCAACTTGGTCTAATTACAGCATCTTTATCATATACATATTATATATGTCAAATACTTATTTCCGTAGTTTATATAAAATGTGCTTTAATATACAATATGCTCTGATCAATTAACTAATATCACAAGGATACCAAAGATGAAAGATTTAAAAATCGCAAGTGCACAATTTGAAAATAAGAGCGCAGATAAAAAATATAATTTAACTATTATTGATAAAATGTCAGCAAGCGCATCTCGCGCTGGAGCAGACGTAATTGCATTTCATGAATCATCAATTACAGGGCATACTTTTGCAGCTAAGCTTTCAGAGAAAGAAATGCTTAATCTAGCCGAATTAATTCCAAATGGAGAAAGCATTAATATATTAATAGACATTGCTCGAAAAAATAATATTATAATTTTAGCTGGGCTATTTGAAAAAACTATCGATGATTTGCTGTATAAATCTTATGTTTGTGTAGATGGTTATGGTATTAAAGCAAAATATCGTAAGTTACACCCCTTTATTAATCCACATCTAAAACAAGGAAATGAATACATCGTTTTTGATATTAATGGATGGAAGTGCGGAATATTAATTTGTTATGATAATAACATTATTGAAAATGTAAGAGCTACAACTTTACTTGGTGCTGATATTATATTTATGCCACATGTTACGATGTGCACTCCTTCAACTAGACCAGGAGCTGGATTTGTGAAAAAAAAATTATGGGATAATCGTAGAAAAGATCCAACATCACTCCGGATCGAATTTAATGGATTAAAAGGAAAATCATGGCTAATGAAATGGTTGCCTGCAAGAGCTTACGATAATGGCATCTATATAGTATTTTCTAATCCTATTGGTATGGATGATAATCAATTGAAAAATGGATGCTCAATGGTTATTGATCCTTTTGGTGATGTGATTGCAGAATGCAATTCATTTGAGAATGAATTTGCGATAGGAAACTGCGTATATAGTAAATTACAAGAATCAGGTGGGTATCGTTATAAAAAAGCCAGAAGACCATCGCTATATAAAAACATTATTAACCAAGAGCATGAATCTATACAACATGTAGCATGGTTCTCTCCTAAGTCAAAAATATTTTAGAGCATGCGTAATGAAGCACAAATAGCATATTAATTTTGACAGTATAAGAAATGAAAAAAGCTCCTGTTAACAACAGGAGGGAGTGTTAACTTTTTTGTGTAAATTTATTCACTTGCTAAATTCTACTTTCAAATTTTATCATAAAATGTGCCATT
>JAIETT010000212.1 GCA_019744945.1 Burkholderiales bacterium | reverse complement strand
CAGTTACTCCACTCGGTAAAGTGGCTAATGTAGGTACATTCACAATAGAAACATTAGCACCATTACCAATTTGACCACCGAGGCCATCCCCCCAACAATAAATATTACCTGCATTCGCTCCAGCACTCGCTATTGCACAACTAAAGCTAGTGTTAGTTGAAACCGAACCAAATGCAGTTACTCCACTCGGTAAAGTGGCTAATGTAGGTACATTCACAATAGAAACATTAGCACCATTACCAATTTGACCATTCGTACCACTACCCCAGCAATAAACATTACCTGCATTCGCTCCAGCACTAGCGACGGCACAGCTAAAGTTAGTGTTAGTTGATACAGACTCAAAAGACGTAACTCCTGCCGGCATTACCGCCAAAACTGGTGTATTTGACATCGAACCTGTACCAACCCCAGCTTGTCCGTTGGTATTACCACCCCAACAACTCACGTTACCCGACAGGATTTGACTTAAACTGCAACTACCATTGGTGTTAGTTGAGAGGTAAGAGAGAAATAAGGTGCTTGAATAAGCTTGTGAATAACCACATGATGATCCGCTAGTACACGCAACAGGTGTTGCTGGCGTGGAGTAATTGGCAAAAACGTCATAACCCTGCACTGAATTATATGTACAAGCTGATTTAATCGACGAGCCATTGGCAAAAGTATAAGTAAATTGAATAGCTTTGACCGTGCCAGCTTGAGCAGCGGATAATAAGGTGGCACAACCACCTGGAAAATTACTACATAAACTATAATTGGATTGATCGCTGCCTAAATATGTACCCGCAGCTAAAGCAGTGACACCAGTAGTATTTTTAGTATATACTGGTGCAGCAAGACAAGTGCTATCTGGGTAAAAATTATAGCTCAACCCTGTTATAGTTACTGGGGTAATTACGGTAAAAGATTGTTGATTACCCATGCGGGTTAAGTTAAGTTGTTTATTGCCAACAGAAGCTTTAGCTCCATTACTCGGCACAAAGTACAAGCTATCAATATAAGCCTGCAAATCGTTACTCGTTGAAGACATCCCTGCTGCAGAACTAGCCGCACCACCATTACAGGCGCCTAAGGCCAGTGTCGAACCGATGACCAGCGTTTTGGCGATGGCTTTAAGCCAATTTATTTTTTTAAAGTTTTCAAACACAAAATTTTCCTTATTGAGTGAAATATGAATTTTTACTATTCTTAATATGCTCTAATTAAAGAGCGGCATAACATGAGTAAGCATCTGTGCAAAATCATGAACCACCAAAAAAACCACCTTCGGATTCATTAACAAAATCATCACCACCTAAAATAGTGTTCTTGGTATCAAGCGCCACAATTTGGGGGGATTGGTAAGCAATTTTGGGATTATTATGTGTCTCAAAACTATTCTCATTTAAATTATCAACCATCATCTATCTCCTTTAGAATATTAAATATTTTTAAACCAGTGCGCACTAAATGCTTTAGTAAGACTTAACCAGCTAAACTAAGAAATTGTACTTAGCGCGTACCATAAAGCAAAATTTTGCATTATTATATCGTGGTAATTGCAAAAGTATAAATTTAGCAATTTCTAGTGGATATATGAATGTATTTTTCAAATTTGATTGTAATCGTGAATTTAAAATAAAATTCATAACTAAAACAATTAGTTAAATACTACGCGCACTTGGTTTGTGGTAACACACTGTTCTAAAGCAAATTTTATCAAGGAAAGCAAATGCAACACAACAGAATTATAACAGCTAATCGGGTTATTTATCAACAGGAGACTTCCCCTGAATTGTATGCCAACTTTGGATACTTGACTAATAATCATGAACAGTTAATACAAATACTTGATTTGATTGATCTAGATGTGGTTTATCCGCGCAGTCTATGGGATAAGTTTTTTGGTAGACCAGGTGAACATCGTCATAGATTCTTAATTGCTTTTATTGCTCGGATTGTCTGGAATATACGTACAACAAAGGATTTGATTGCGTACTTACGAGTAGATCGTGCCTTACGTTTAATGTGTGGGTTTGATGGTCGTAAAAATAAAATTCCATCAGAATCAAGTTTCAGCCGAGAGTTTAAACAGTTAAGTAGTCTTAATATTCCTGGTAAGATTCATGAACAACTAATATTGAGTCATTGTAGCAGTGAATTATACGAGCACTCGGCTATTGATGCTAGCTCAATTGAAGTTGCGGAAAGAGCCGTAAAAACTAAAAAAGTTGAGCGGACAGTTGCGGCACAGCGAGATAAATCAACTCAAGAGATAATTCTTGACTTACCTAGCGTTTGTAATTTTGGAACTAAAAAAAATAGTAATGGTAAAGGTTACAGCTGGAAAGGTTATAAGTTACACGCGGTAGTTAATGAATACAATGTGCCTGTCGCTGCATTAGTTACTTCAGCAAGCGTTCACGACAGTTTATGCGCAATTCCATTGTTTAGAATTGCTGAATCAAGAGTCGATGGATTGTATTATTTGATGGATAAAGGTTATGATGCAGTGGCAATTCGTGATGAAATTAGCGAAGCTGGGAAGATTGCTTTAATTGATTTTAAGGCGAACCGAAACAGCGTGGTTAATGGTGAATTCATTGGTAACCAGATTGAACGCTATAAAAAACGAACCTTTGCTGAAAGTCATTTTAGCCACGTTAAGTTACGCTATCTTCCTCGTTATATTTTGTATCGAGGAATAGACAAAGTACGAGGGTTATTAAATTTGGTATTATCAGTAATAACTGCAGTACAAATAGTTAAATACGCCTAATCTGCTATATTGTGGCATTGATTTGTAAAATTATTGGTTGTAAACGTGAAAGTAGTATCCGCAAAATATAAGATTGATCAAATTCAGGACTAATTTCAGCTAACGCTAGTTAAATACTCCACAATAAATTTGAAAAGTGGACATTATGGATTCTCATTTTTATCACTGTTAACTTTTTTGGACTTTTGCAATTTACCCATACCAGAATAAATTTAAGACTCAGAATATTTTTAACCATGGGCTAACTTAAAATCACGAATTAAACTACACTATTCTGCTAGCTCTTCTGCTAACTCGTACCATAAAAAAGCTTTTTTGCGCCAAAATTTCCATAAATCAAACCGCGATAACTGCAAACAGTGACAGCCAGTTAAGGTTGGAACATAGATATTTAAACGCTGAATTTTCCGCGAATTGAGTAAATTAGACAATTTCGCAGCTAATAAATTATCCAACTCAGCAACCACTTCGAGCCATGAAAAACTATCGCGATAGCAAGCTGGATAATAGGCCTTATCCACAATTAGACTCGTCACTGCAGCAAAATCATCCGTCAAAGCGTTAAAATTAGAATTATTTGCCAAGCGCGTCCCAAATTCAAAGGCGAATTTAGCTGGTGCTTTATCCCAGATCCAGACGCTATTGATACTCAATAAGCCCTCATCTTCGCGCAATTTATTCAACGGTAAATTAAATAACAGCATTTGTATTTCATTAATCAATTTATGTAAGCGTAGCCGCTCATTACCGCTGGGTAAAAATTCATCAATATTTTCACCGACAATATCAATTAATGGGTAGCTAACTACATCATCAAGTGCAAAATTTAGTCCGATTAACCATAACTCATCGCTAATATAAAAAACCTCTAATTCACCGCTAAAATACCCGTTAATTTCGCCAATTAATTGCTGAGCTTCCGCCGAATTTAATTGCAATAATGCAGGCTCACTAATTAACAAACGATCGCGATCTAAACGTAAATGTGTTGGCTCCAATAACATATAGGCTACATGAGCATTTAAGCCGAGCTCCTTAGCGTAATAATTTGCCAAATTTAGCCCAGAACTGAGTTGCTCGGCATACACAAAATCACTGACGTTCAATTCCAGTCGACTAAGCTTACCTTTTGCGAATAAATTGCTAAACTGCGGCAGTTTAATGCGTGAAGATAAATATTCATAATCGGCGGTATTTGGCCAAATTAAACCTGGTAAAATTAAATTTAACTGTTTCACAGCTCAATTTCACCATCAAAAACCTGGGTTGCACTTCCGCGCATCAATAAATTCGCCCCAACATAACGCAAAGTTAGTTCACCACCAGGCATAAAAACTTGCACAGGAGCTTCAACCAAACCAGCGCGCAGCGCAACTGCCGCACTCGCA
>JAIETT010000003.1 GCA_019744945.1 Burkholderiales bacterium | reverse complement strand
TCCTCTGGACAAGCCTCTAAGCCAAGTAAACAACGTAAAAAACGCAAAGCATCTGCAGTAGTTGTGAATAGTGATAGTCAGGATTCAGAACAAGCTTCTTCTGTGGATAATATTAAACCAGCAGAACAAAGTAGTAAAGATAGTTCAGTTGAGGCAACGGCGCCAAGTGTGGCAAATTAATTGATCGATATTATGAGAAATACGAGTCTTTGCTTACCTAGATGAAATTCGAAAGAAGCAAATAAAGATATCGTTATTCCAGAAACTAAAACAAAAATCATCAGCAAATACTTAAAAGCACATACAGAACAGATGCGGGTTTAGAACAGCGATAAATTTTTGGTGTTCTAACGGTACTTTGATGAGGTAGTGTATAATCCATTCTATAGCTAACTTTAGTGGAACAATGGGGGAATGATGAACGATGACTACGAAAGTAAGGTAAGATTAACCATAGGGAGTGTTAACTTTTTTGTGTAAATTTATTCACTTCCTAATGCCACCAGATTAGCCTCGGTCAACTACACCAATACCACCACCATCTTACGCGATAAAGACAAAGCTTGCAAAACCGCTACCGCTTGGGTTGAAGTGAGCCAATGAAACAGATAATAAATAGATTAATTATTAAAAGTGGTTGTTGTCATGTTTAATAAATCTGGGTCTAACATTATAGGCAATAATCATATGCTGCCATTATCCTTTAATAATGTAGCTAACAAGGAACTGGAGATTTTACGGCTATTTTTTAAGAATTTAGCTAAAGTTAATCTTAATGAATCAATTCTTGGCAAAGCATGCTACTTAGCTAAGTTAGAAGCAGATGACGATAAACGCAGCGGTATCTTTGGAACAATTAATAAATGGGTGCATAATGTAATTAGTTCTGATTATGAACTCCGTTTCTTACGTGCTTTTCATCAACAATTGAAAACTCAACCAATTAACCAAGAGCAACTAGAAGTCGCTTTTGCTAAGGCAGAAGCTGTAATTATTAAGAAAAACCGCACTAGGTAAGTATAGTGAACTTGCCAGAGCTTAAAATAATAAATTATTAAGGAGCGAGCCATTGCAAAATAGATAATAAGTTCACCATTAAGAGACGTTGTGTTAAATATCTTAAAATACAAAAGTAGGATTGTCAATAATACACTAAACCATTAAAACAGAAGGAAGAAATAATAATGTTTAATTCAAAACTAAAAAAAGAAGCGTTTGAGTCTTTGGAATATTCTAAAAGGAATTATGAACGGAGATTTATAGAAGCACAAGAGCAGACAGTTCAGTTATTTGAAACTAGACAACAGTCGATCACGGTAATAAGTAAGGTAGAAAACTTTGTTAATTTAATCGCCAATAAACCCAAAAAATTAATAGAAGAAGTTGGGGAAATACATCTGGTTCAAAAAGAGTTCAATGATACAGTTAAATTAATTCAAAAAGATCATGAAATTAATATATCTACAAGTTCAGCCGCAACTACGGCAGTAGGCGGTGCGGCACTTGCTGCGCTTGGACCAACTGCAGCTATGGCAGTAGCCACAACATTTGGTACAGCTGGAACTGGCGCCGCTATATCAACGCTTGCTGGTGGTGCTGCTACTAACGCGGCATTGGCTTGGCTTGGTGGTGGTACATTAGCTGCGGGTGGTGGTGGAATGGCTGGTGGTAGTGCTCTGGTTGCATTGGCTGGTCCAGTTGGATGGGCAGCAGCTGGTGTAGGCGCTGTTGCATTTGGATTATTCAAGTCTTCAAGTAATAAAAAGAAAGCGGAAGAAGCGGAAAGAATTAGTAACCAAATAGATGAAGAAACAAAGACGTTGCGAATGATTAGTGCAGATGTTATTGCATTAGATAAACTTACTCAAGAGCATACGACGAGTTTAAATAATTATTTACCTGAAGTGATTAGATTATTAAATGAAAAACAGAGTAAAATTGCAAGTAGCAATAGTCAAAAAAATAGTTCAGGATTTATAGATAAATTATTTAAATCACAATATGCATTTTTTGTTTGTGCTATTTGGTTTGTAATGCAGTATTTTTTATATAAAGATCATGCCCCAAATTTTATTGGAATTATAGATATTATTCTTGTTTTAATTTATTTACCAATATCGTGGGTAAGAACAATAAAAGCACGAAAAAGAAATAAGTTAACAAGTAATCCAGCTGAGAAAGTTAACACAAGAGAAATAGTGACTAATAATGGCAGAATCTCATATAACGATTTATCTGATTCTAAAAAGGAAGAATTAGGAACCTTAGTTAACAACACCTTGTCTCTAGCTGAGTTGATTTCTAAGAAAGTTACCAAAAATGATTAAAGATTCTTTTATTGAGGATGAAATTGCAGCCTATAAAAAAATATGTAATGCGGAAATAAAAAAGGATAAACCTGTTTATGTCAATACTGAGCAATTTATTGCCGCAATTATTGGGGCAAATAGCAATGGAAAATGCAGTGCATCGCTGATAAATGCACTTAAGTACAACAATCTTAATCTTCATAAGCAGCAAGATTTAAATTTTGCAAAGGCGATACATGAAATAAATAAAACAATTGAAATGGCTAGTAATCCAGGTGCCCTTTTGGGGCGTGATAATACAAAACATGGCGAAATATTTGAACAATTATCTGTTAATAAGAATAATGCGAATAGATTAATTGAAGGCAAGACTAAAAGCAGCACATTTAAAGATGTTGGTCGAATAGCACCTGTTGATTTTAAAACATACGGAGTAAATATTCAATCCAAATGTTGTGAATCGACACTTAATTCTTTAAAAGCGTGTGCAGAGCATAATTTAAAATATTCAGATTTTTTATTTAATGGAAAATATGAAATTCCTAAAGAGCAATTTACTGAATTAATAAACGTTAAAAATGGTTTACAAACTGGACTATCAGATAAAAGTAGAAACGCTATTGTTAAGCAAATTAACGATCTTGAAACTAAAACAGGGAAACCTATTCAACAGATAATTAAGTCAAGTAATTTCACTTATAAAGATGCACAACTAAATAATGTACCAGATACAGTAGAAAGAAATACTAAAGAACTGGAGTTAGTGGATAAATCGAAGCGCAAACAAATAGATGAAAACACTAAATCAGAGATAGCTGCTGTATTAGAGAATAATAAAGTTACTATTGTTGATGGAGTTATTGTCACGGCAGAAGCCGCTTTATTTGAGGGTTGCATGCAAACATTAATTGCAATTTATACAAAAAAGAAACAACTCAAGGACTACACTATCAATGACTGGAAAGAAATAGGAATTATTTTTGAGAAAGGTGCTATTAAAGGAGGCATCCGAGGTGCAGCAGTATGGGGCTTATCAGAATATACCAAAGTTTGTTCTGCGCCTTTAGCCTCATCGTATGTAGCCACTGCATTTGCTGTAGCTTCATTATACGGATCGTATTCGAGAGGTGAAATGAACGCTGATGACGTGTTGGATCAAAGTCAAGTTATGTGCTTTAACACAGCGTTAAATTACGGTGGTGCAATGTTGGGTCAAATATGTATTCCAATCCCAGCATTAGGTGCTGTAGTTGGCTCAATTGCTGCTAACATATTTTGTAATATAGTTATTAATAAATTAAACAAAAATGAACAAAAACTTATTGAGGCCGCAAGAGCAAGGCATCTCCAATACAAGCAAAGATTAGATGGTGAATTACGTGAATATGTTGAGGTAGTTTATGCAAGAATGATGACATTATGGGATTTATCTAATGTCGCATTTGATTATAATATAAATGCGTCTTTAAGGCTAAATGCGTCGGTTAAATTAGCTCAAGCTCATGGTGTTGATGATTCTAAAATACTAAAAACCGTTAAACAAATAGATGATTATTTTCTTAATTAGATTTTTATCGTGTGTTGCACCATACCACAGAAAGCTGAACAAATTGAACTAAAAATATAGTGTTGTCAGTTACAATACGGTAATGACGGTTTACATCGATTTACAAGGATATCCACGTTTTATGGTACGGTGCAAGGTTAATAAATTTTATTTTTGATACAGGAACGATAAATAATGAAAAAATCAATTATCTGTAGTTTGGTGTTATCCAGCTTTGCGCCGAGCGGATTTGCGCAAGGAATTTACTCTGGGGTGGTTTTAAATACTCCTGAGTCGCAGTTAAGT
>JAIETT010000075.1 GCA_019744945.1 Burkholderiales bacterium | reverse complement strand
AAATCGGACGACGAATGAATATATTTAAGCGCATAGGGTACTATTTATAAAAGTCAGTTAATATTTAAATTTAAACGAGCTAGCTATTGATAGCATAAAACAACTCGCGATTATACCATAAATACACCTTACTCATCCAGAACTTAACCATAGACTTATGACCAATCACCACAAATAATAGCAATTGGCTATATATCGCTCAGCTAGTCTTTCCAGCAGCTAAAAAATAAACCCCACTAAATAGCGGGGCTTATAAAAATTCCAAGGCTTAATTGACCGCAGTCTCTTTTTTAGATAAATTCATTACCACTATAAAGAATAACGGCACAAAACATGTCGCAATCAAGGTTGATCCCAACATTCCACCAATAATTCCATAACCAACCGAATGTTGTGAATTGGCACCAGCACCAGTCGCAGTAGCCAGAGGAATAGCGCCGAGAATAAACGCAATCGAAGTCATAATAATTGGTCTAAACCGAACTTTTGCTGCATGAATAGCTGCTTTACGATACGACATATTTTCATTGCGCACCGCCTCAATCGCAAATTCGACAATCAAAATCGCATTCTTCGCCGAGAGTCCAATTAGGGTCAACATACTCACTTGGAAGTAAATATTATTCTCCATCCGGAAAACCAGCAAGGTTAACGCAGCACCCAACAGCGCAAAGGGTAATGCCATCATAATCGCCATTGGTAATGCCCACATTTCATACAATGCAGCTAAAATCAAGAACACCATAATGAGACCTAATGAGAAAGCAATTGCTGATTGACTACCAGCCATGTTTTGCATATAAGCAGGGCCAAACCATTGAATTGAATAGCTCTTACCTAAAACTTTTGGCACCGCATCGCGAATTACATTCATTACGTCACCCGATGAGGCATGCGTAACTGGATTTGGATTAACAATAATTTGACTGCCCAGATAATCATTCATCCGCGTAACTAACTCAGCACCATTTGAATACTCAAAAGTTGCCAAACTACCAACTGGAATCATGTTACCTTTATTGCTCTTAGCATACACCACATTTAACAAATCTGGATTATTACGGTATTGATATTCACTTTGAACTAGAACCCACCATAAATCATCCCATTTGGTAAAATAATTGATGTAATATAAGCCAAAGGTTGCCTGTAATGAATTAAAGATATTGGCATATGGAACATCATAAATGTAAGCTTTACGTGGATCCACCTTGATATTAATCTCAGGAGTTTTCACATCATACAATTGGAAAGCGCTACCAACCACCTGCGGATATTCTTTTTGTAAGTATGCCGCTAGCTTAACCCCATCATCATGAATTTGCTGAGGCGTTGAAACTGACGGCAAAGCCGCCTGAAGATAAAAAGTCACACCACCGGTGGTACTCATTCCACGAATTGGTGGTTGATTATATGGAAACCCAGTAATCCGCAAATGTTTAGCTTGTAACTCAATTGTTTGCTTAATCACCGAGTCAACATCTTGCCCAGGACCACGATCCGCGTAATCATTCAGAATAATACTTAAGGTTGAGGTATTGGTTTTGGTTGAACCATTATCCACAATATCTTTACCACCTAAAATCGCAATCCGATCTAAAGCTGGAACGTGGTTCATTAAATCTTTGGATAAGGAAATAGCTTCATCCACATTATAGTCAATTGAAGCGGCCGAATTCACATGAATTGTATCATAATAATAGCCCATATCCTCCAGCGGAACTAATCCAGTTGGAATTTTAATGAACATAGCAATCACGGCCACAATTACAATACACCAAGCGATCATAGCTTTTTTAGCATTATCAATAATTTTAACCACTAAATACATATAAAATTCTTGAAGCTTTGCAAAGCCCGTATTAAATTTGTCAAAAAACCAATAAATCCATTTTAGTGGCATGAATTTTGTAACCGGTCGCTCCTCACCATGATGCACGTTACGCAAAAAGATGGCACACAAAGTTGGTGTCAACGTTAGCGCAACCACGCCCGATAACAGCACCGAAATAGCTATAGTCACGGCAAATTGTTGCATCAAAATACCGCTAAACCCGCCCAAGAATGCCACGGGAATAAATACCGCATTCAACACGCAAACCACAGCAATTACGGGCGCAGCAACTTGCTCCATACCCTTAATTGCCGCTTGCACCGAGTTTAAACCCTCTTCAGCCATTAAACGTTCAACATTCTCGAGCACGACAATCGCGTCATCGACCACAATCCCAATTGCGAGCACCATCCCAAATAAGGTCAAGGTATTAATCGAAAATCCAAGCGCAAAAGTTCCCGCAAACGTACCAATAATCGCAACCGGAATTGCAATTACCGGAATAATCGTTCCCTTAATATTTTGAATAAACAACATTACCACGCAAAAGACTAAAATAAACGCAATAATCAAGGTAGAAATAACTGATTCAACCGACAAAATTACAAACTCAGAAGAATCATAATGATTATAGAATTTAATCCCGTCAGGCATATGCTTCGCGGTTTCATTCAATAAATTCATGTAATCTTTTTTAACTTGCAGCTGATTTGCACCAGGAACCAAGTATAAAGCTAATGCCGTAGCTGGAACTACTTTGAGTTCATGTGTAGTTGGATCACGCACCACCGATTTAAAGTAGGTAATGTACTGTTGTGCATCGAGTTTAACTTTAGCCACATCTTTAACACGAATTACCTGCGCATTACTTTCAGTTGCACGCAACACAATATTTTCAAACTGCGACTCTTCGGTCATATAGCCAGTTGAGTTAATCAAGAAATTATATTTTTCAGGACCAGCCATCGGCGCCATCGCATTTAGACCTACCGAATACGGCCAGTTTTGATCATTCACCGCATTTTTAATATCACCAATACCAACATTATAATATTTCAATTTATTTGGATCAGTCAAAATACGCATCGCATATTGACGCTGACCCATAATCGCAACTACTCCAATCCCAGGAATCTGTTCCACCAAAGGATAAACATAACGTTGCACATAGTTACTAATAAATAGCTGATCAGGTGTACCAGTATCTGAATAAAAAGGTGTTACAATAAACAAATCAGGATTTTGCAAGCGCATGGTTACACCCTGAGCTTGCACTTGAGTTGGTAACTGTGGCAAAGCAGTTTGAATTCGATTTAATGCATCGGCTTCAACCAGTTGTAAATTAGTCCCTGTTTGGAAATAGACATTTAGCGATAAGCTATTACTTCCATTCTGACTGGCTGATTGCATATAGATCATACCCGCCACACCCGACATTTGATCTTCAATCGGTGCGGCTACGGCATTGGCAATCGTCTCAGAATTAGCACCAGGAAACGGCACCGAAATATTTAAACACGGTGGAACGATCGATGGATATTGTTCAATTGGTGAAACAGCCATGGAAATTAAACCCGCAATGGTAATGATGATAGAAATCACCATTGACAAAACTGGTCTTAGAATAAAAAAGCGACAAAACATCTAAATACCTTTGTAGTGATTAATACTGACCATTGTAAATATTCGCCGAACGGTCAATTTTTACCGCACGTTGTTTAGCTTTACCTACATAGGCTGAAGCATTAACTTTGGCAGGCGTTACTACCGTTGGAGCTGGAGCAACTGCAGGGTTATTTGGATTAGTTTTAGCTTGATCATCTTTTGCATCAACCACAACTTTATCACCGGGCATAACTTTTACACCACCAGCAGTCACAACTTGCATACCATCGGTCAAACCACCTTTAATAATCCACAACGCACCAGTCATAGGACCAGTAGAAATTGGATTTTTCGCAATTTTGCCATCTTTAACAATATATACAAACGGTCCTTTGTCATCACGGAATACAGCCTCTTGTGGCACCGCATAAGAACCCTTATATGTCATACCATTTAAGAAGACATGCACAAATTGACCGGATAATAATTGGGTTTGCAAAGTTTTATTATCCACATACGCCCGCATATTCCAGACACCATTTTGCAAACTAATTCGCGTATCGGTAAATTGTACATGCCCAGCATTTTTCATCATAGTACCATCAGCTAATTGCAAATCAGTGGCAAATTTATAGGCACTTGGCACAGTTGCCAAGCCAGAACTAACCGCCGACTGAATCGCCAAGCGATCATTTTCAGGCATAGAAAACGTGATATACATGTCATTAACCGAATTAATCACATTCATCGTAGTTTGGAATTG
>JAIETT010000016.1 GCA_019744945.1 Burkholderiales bacterium | reverse complement strand
AAATCGGACGACGAATGAATATATTTAAGCGCATAGGGTACTATTTATAAAAGTCAGTTAATATTTAAATTTAAACGCATCAGCTATTGATAGCATAAAACAACTTGCGATTATACCATAAATACACCTTACTCATTCCACAACTTAAAAATAGACTTATGACCAATCACCGTAAATAAAGACAATTATAATCTATTTCACAATGAGAATTTTTCATGCGGCTAAAAAACAAACCCCACTAAATAGCGGGGTTTATAAAAAATCCAAGACTTAATTCACCGCAGTCTCTTTTTTGGATAAATTCATTACCACAATAAAGAATAACGGCACAAAACAGGTCGCAATCAAGGTCGATCCAAGCATTCCACCAATAATCCCATAACCAACCGAGTGTTGTGAATTGGCACCAGCACCACTTGCGGTAGCTAACGGAATCGCTCCGAGAATAAATGCAATCGAGGTCATAATAATTGGTCTAAAACGCACTTTTGCTGCATGAATTGCCGCTTTACGATATGACATATTTTCATTGCGCACCGCTTCAATCGCAAATTCGACAATCAAAATTGCATTCTTCGCCGAGAGCCCAATTAGAGTTAACATACTCACTTGGAAGTAAATATTATTCTCCATCCGGAAAACCAGCAAAGTTAACGCAGCACCTAACAACGCAAATGGTAACGCCATCATAATCGCCATTGGTAATGCCCACATTTCATACAACGCAGCTAAAATCAAAAATACCATGATTAAGCCAAGAGAGAAAGCAATTGCCGATTGATTTCCAGCCAAATTTTGCATATAAGACGGACCAAACCATTGAATCGAATAGTCTTTACCTAGCACTTTTGGCACGGCATCTTTAATCGCATTCATTACATCACCCGATGAAGCATGCGTAACTGGATTTGGATTAACAATAATTTGACTGCCGATATAATCATTCATCCGCGTAACTACCTCAGCACCATTCGAGTAATCAAACGTTGCCAAACTACCCACAGGAATCATATTGCCTTTATTACTCTTAGCGTAGACCACATTTAATAAATTCGGATTATTACGATATTGATATTCACTCTGCACCATTACCCACCATAAATCATTCCACTTAGTAAAATAATTAATGTAATATAAACCAAAGGTAGATTGCAATGAATTAAAAATATTTGCATAAGGTACATCATACATATAGGCTTTACGTGGATCTACTTTGATGTTAATCTCGGGAGTTTTCACATCATACAATTGAAACGCACTTCCAATCACCTGTGGATATTCTTTTTGCAAATAAGCCGCCAATTTAACCCCATCATCATGAATCTGTTGCGGAGTACCAATATCAGGCAATGCTGCTTGCAAATAGAACGTCACACCACCAGTGGTACTCATCCCACGAATTGGTGGTTGATTATAAGGAAATCCAGTAATCCGTAAATGTTTAGCCTGTAGCTCGGTTGTTTGCTTAATCACCGAGTCAACATCTTGCCCAGGTCCACGCTCAGAGTAATCATTCAAAATAATGCTTAAACTTGAAGTGTTGGTTTTGGTAGTACCATTATCAACAATATCTTTACCACCCAAAATTGCAATCCGATCTAGAGCAGGTATATGAGTCATTAAATCTTTGGATAAAGAAATTGCTTCATCCACATTATAGTCAATTGAGCCAGCAGAATTTACATGAATAGTATCGTAGTAGTAACCCATATCCTCAAGCGGTACCAAGCCCGTTGGAATCTTAATGAACATCACAATCACCGCTAAAATTACGATACACCATGCGATCATAGCTTTTTTGGCATTATCAATAATTTTAACCACCAAATACATATACAACTCTTGGAATTTGGCAAAGCCGATATTAAACTTGTCAAAAAACCAATAAATCCATTGGAGTGGCATAAATTTTGTAGCAGGGCGTCCCTCACCATGATGCACATTGCGTAAAAATATTGCACACAGGGTTGGAGTTAAAGTTAGAGCAACGACACCTGATAGCAATACCGAGATTGCGATAGTTACGGCAAATTGTTGCATCAAAATACCACTAAAGCCACCCAAGAATGCCACCGGAATAAATACCGCATTCAACACGCAAACCACGGCAATTACGGGGGCAGCAACCTGCTCCATCCCCTTGATTGCGGCTTGCACCGAATTTAAGCCCTCTTCAGCCATTAGACGCTCAACATTCTCCAACACTACAATCGCATCATCGACCACAATCCCAATTGCGAGAACCATGCCAAATAAGGTCAAGGTGTTAATTGAAAAACCCAGCGAATATGTCCCAGCAAAAGTACCAATAATTGCAACCGGAATCGCAATTACAGGAATAATCGTGCCTTTGATGTTTTGAATAAACAACATCACCACACAAAACACCAAAATAAAGGCAATAATCAAGGTTGAAATCACCGCTTCAACCGACAACACCACAAACTCAGAAGAATCATAATGATTATAGAATTTAATCCCATTAGGCATATGCTTGGCAGTTTCATTCAACAGATTCATGTAATCTTTTTTAACTTGCAGCTGATTAGCACCAGGTACTAAATACAACGCCAAGGCAGTAGCTTGCACAACTTTTAACTCATGCGTACTTGGATCGCGCACCACTGATTTAAAATAGGTGACATACTGTTGAGCATCGAGTTTAACCTTGGCTACATCTTTAAGGCGCACCACTTGAGCATTGCTCTCGGTAGCCCGCAGCACAATATTTTGGAATTGTGACTCTTCGGTCATATAACCCGTTGAATTAATCAAGAAATTATATTTTTCAGGCCCAGCCATCGGTGCCATCGCATTTAGACCAATCGAATACGGCCAGTTTTGATCATTCACCGCATTTTTAATATCCGCAACACCAATATTGTAGTATTTTAATTTATTCGGGTCAGTTAAAATCCGCATTGCGTATTGACGTTGCCCCATAATCGCAACCACACCAACGCCAGATATTTGCTCAACCAAAGGATAAACATAACGTTGCACATAGTTACTAATAAATAGCTGATCAGGTGTACCAGTATCAGAATAAAAAGGCGTTACAATAAACAAATCAGGATTTTGTAAACGCATGGTTACACCCTGAGCTTGCACTTGAGTTGGTAACTGAGGTAATGCAGTTTGAATCCGATTTAATGCATCTGCTTCAACCAGTTGTAAATTAGTTCCAGTTTGGAAATAAACATTTAGCGATAAGCTGTTGCTTCCATTCTGACTGGCTGATTGCATATAGATCATGCCCGCCACACCTGACATCTGATCTTCAATTGGGGCGGCTACGGCGTTCGCAATCGTCTCAGAATTAGCGCCAGGAAACGGCACCGAAATATTTAAACACGGTGGAACGATCGATGGATATTGTTCAATTGGTGAAACAGCCATGGAAATTAAACCAGCAATGGTAATGATGATAGAAATCACCATTGACAAAACTGGCCTTAGAATAAAAAAGCGACAAAACATCTAAATATCCCTGTAGTGGTTAGTACTTACCATTGTAAATATTGGCTGAACTATCAATTTGCACCGCACGCTGTTTAGGTTTACCCACATAGGCTGAGGCATTAACTTTGGCTGGAGTTACCGCAACTGGAGCAGATGCCACGGCAGGATTATTTGGATTAGTTTTAGCTTGATCATCTTTGGCATCAACCACAACTTTATCACCAGGCATAACTTTTACACCACCAGCAGTTACAACTTGCATACCATCGGTCAAACCACCTTTAATAATCCACAACGCACCAGTCATAGGACCAGTTGAAATTGGATTTTTCGCAATTTTACCATCTTTAACAATATATACAAACGGTCCTTTGTCATCACGGAATACCGCTTCTTGTGGCACCGCATACGAACCCTTATATGTCATACCATTTAAGAAAACATGGACAAATTGACCTGAAAGCAATTGAGTTTGCAGGGTTTTATTATCCACATACGCCCGCATATTCCAGACACCATTTTGCAAACTAATTCGTGTATCGGTAAATTGGACATGCCCCGCATTTTTCATCATAGTACCATCGGCTAATTGCAAATCAGTGGCAAATTTATAGGCACTTGGTACAGTTGCCAAGCCAGAACTAACCGCTGACTGAATCGCCAAACGATCATTTTCAGGCATAGAAAACGTGATATACATGTCATTAACCGAATTAATCACATTCATCGTAGTTTGGAATTG
>JAIETT010000119.1 GCA_019744945.1 Burkholderiales bacterium | reverse complement strand
GAAGCACAAATTTTGGCACTCAATCGTTTAACTAATCAAGGTGACGATAGTGAGCGTCCACGGATAAGTCAAGAAACAATTTTTGCAGCCCAACAACAATTAAATTCAATTCATCTAAGCCCAGCCTTAGAAGAATATATTATTCAATTAATTATGGCAACCCGTTATCCACAGAAATACTCAGATGAATTAGCCAAATGGATACGCTTTGGAGCAAGTCCACGTGGCACAATTGCTTTAGAGAAAACCGCGCGGGCGCACGCTTGGTTAGAGGGGCGCGATTATGTAACCCCACATGATATTCATGTCATGATCCATGAAGTATTACGTCATCGGATTTTACTGACATTTGAAGCCGAAATTGAAGGTGTTAATAGCGATCAAGTTATTGATAAAATTCTCAGTCTGGTAGCAATTCCTTAATTGTCGCTACAATCATCAATTAATTTTTGCGCAAAAATCACTTAAATAGGTAAATCTATATGAGCAGCGGAATTACGCCTGATATTAATCAATTATTAGCCTTACGCCATTCGGCTAAAGAATTGCAGCTATTTAATCCTGCCCGAGTCAATTCACTCAATGCAGGAATTAATTTATCGCACGCCCGCGGACGAGGCATGGATTTTGACGAAGTACGGCGTTATCAAGCTGGTGATGATATTCGTTTAATTCATTGGCAACTCAGCGCACGCCTCGGTAAGACTTATACCAAAGTCTATCATGAAGAACGCGAACGCGCGCTCTATTTAATCATCGATCAATCAATTTCGATGCGCTTTGCCACCAAAGTAGCCTTTAAAAGCGTAATTGCGGCAAATTTAGCGGCAATTTTGGGCTGGTCGGCACTCGGTGCACATCAACAAGTCGGGGGCGTAATTTTTAATGAAGCAAATTCAAGCTACGTAAAACCTAAGCGCAGTCGTCAATCATTACTCGATATGTTTAATTTACTGAGCAGTGAAAAATTAACTCGCCAACAAGGCGGACTAATTAACTCCTTACAATTTATCTTGCAGCAAGTTCAATCAGGCAGTAGCGTAATTGTTCTTAGCGATTTTAGCCAAATTAGCCCCGAAGTCGAACGTTATTTACGCTTGATTGCCCAAAAAAGTGAATTAACCAATATATTAATTTATGATCCAATTGAAGCTAATCTACCAATTAGTGGTTCATTTAACTTCACTAATCAAGCACAACAACAGCTAGAAATAAGCGCCAATTCACGCAGTTGTGAACGTTATGCACTGCCATTTGCACAAGCAGAGCAGCATCTGCGCCAATTTTCTCGGCAAAACGGCATGCAGTTTATCAAGCTAGCTACCAACGATGATTTAGTGGGCACACTTAAACGAGGAATCAAGACTCATGGAAAGTAATAGTTTAGCTAACTTAAAAGACTTGCAACTTCCTGACGCAGTCTCAATTTTCCCATTGGCACCAGCTTGGTATGGTGTGATAATTGGCGTAATTTTACTAATGGCTGCACTCGGCTACTGGCAAATGCGCCGCTTAACTCATCAACGTCGAGTTGCAAGCATCGTCGAATTATTAACCATCATTGAACAACAAAATTCAAGCCAAACCTTAGGCACGCAATTACTAGCCGAGGTAGCTATTTTGCTGAAGCGGGTTGCTCGCGAAAAATTTCCCGAACAGCAACCGCAAAATTTATTTGGTGAACCATGGCTACAATTTTTAGACTCTAGCGGCAAAACCACACAATTTACGCAGGGGGCTGGGCGAGTGTTACTCGAGGTTTATCAAAATAAGCCGTTAGAAAATCCACAGGCATTATTTAATGTGGTTAGAGCTTGGTTAAAGGTGGTATTATGATTCAAATCGCTTATCCATGGGAATTACTGGCATTAATTTTACCCGTCATAATTCATTATGCCCTGCCCAAAGCCAAACAACCAGCCAAAGCCGCGCTTAATGTACCTTTTTTTGAACAGCTACGTAAGCATTTTACAACTGATTTTAACGCTAGTGAAACGCCGCCTAAGTCTAAACTGAAGTATCTACTCAGTTTAATCTGGATTTTGATCGTAATTTCTGGTGCGGGAATTCAATGGCTGGGTAAACCAATTGCGCTACCGCAAACTGGACGTGATTTGCTGATGACCATTGATTTATCAGGCAGCATGCAAACACCGGATATGCTGGTAAATAATCAAGCACAAACGCGGATTGATGTTGTCAAACAAGTTGCAAGTCAATTTATTAATAATCGCACTGGTGATCGCCTTGGCTTAGTTTTATTTGGTTCACGCGCTTATTTGCAAACCCCACTAACTTTTGACCGCAAAACCGTCGCGCAAATGTTAAATGATGCAACCCTCGGAATCGCTGGTCCACAAACCGCGATTGGTGATGCCCTAGGTTTAAGTGTTAAACAATTAATTGATCATCCTAAAAATAGTAAAGCAATTATTTTACTTACCGATGGAGGAAATAACGCTGGAGTGATGGAACCACTGGCTGCCGCCAAATTAGCTGCGCAAGAGCAGATTAAAGTCTATACGATTGGATTGGGTGCAGAACAAATTGCAGTACCAGGAATGTTTGGCACACAAATTATTAATCCCTCCACCGATTTAGATGTTGCTAGCCTCAAACAAATCGCGCAGTTAACTGGTGGTGAATTTTTCCGCGCGGAAGATGCCGCTTCACTCGCGAATATTTATGCGCAGATTAATCAATTAGAACCGATTAAATCGGCTGAAATTACACTACGCCCAATCACACCATTTTATCCATGGAGTCTGGGCTTAGCCTTAATTTTAAGCTTTATTTTAATCTTAATTAAATCACGGAGAAACTAGCATGCTAAGTTTATTTCATTTTCTGCGTCCGTGGTGGTTGCTGGCACTAATCCCTGCGCTAATTTTAAGCTATTACTGGCATAAGAAATCGCAAACGGCGAAAAACAGCTGGCAACAACATTGTGACCCGCATCTCTTAGAACATTTGCTGGTTAAACAAACTGCTAGCAAAAACTTGGGCTTAATCACGCTCTTAATGAGCGGTTGGCTAATCATCATTGTGGCACTGGCTGGACCAACTTGGTCACGTTACGCCGCGCCTGTTTACCAAAAAAATCTGCCGCGCGTAATTGTATTGGATGTTTCGCAATCGATGAATGCAACTGATCTAGCACCCTCAAGACTCCAGCGCGCTAAATATAAAGTGCTCGACTTACTTCATTCAATTAAAGAAGGTCAAACTGGAATGCTCGTTTTTTCAAGCTTGCCATTTGTGGTTTCACCCCTAACTAGTGATAGCAATACAATTGCCAGCATGGTGCCAATTCTGGATTCAAGCATTGTGCCAGTCCAAGGTGTGGATATTGGCAAAGCCCTGCAAAAAGCGGGTAAATTACTTCAGCAAGCAGGAAGCAACCATGGGCAAATTATCTTAGTTACCGATAACACGCCAACTCAGGAAGATTTAACCCAAGCACATAACTTAGCACAACAAGGTTACACCACCTCGGTCTTGGCAATTACAACGGAACAAGATCCAGCCCTAGTAAATTTAGCTGGGCAAGGTGATGGCGAATACCTTGGATTTAAAAATGATAATTCTGATGTAACACAACTAATTAATTCAAATAACTCGACTAATTTAAGTAGCAAAAGCTCAGCCCAAGCGCAAACTGAAGACCTTTGGGATGACCACGGAAGTTATTTAATTTGGTTGGCTGTATTTCTACTCGCTTTTTTAGCGCGTAAAGGATGGTTAGACAAACTATGTTAAAACGAAAATTAAACTGGCTACTCTTCAGCCTGTGTGTACCGCAATTGGCATTGGCTTTAAATTGGCAAGATATGTGGTTTAACCCCAATCAGCAAGGCGCGCGACTTTTGGCACAACAAAAACCAGCCGAAGCCGTCGCTAAATTCAGCGATAGCAATTGGAAAGGCGTAGCTTATTACCGTGACAAGCAATACGAACAAGCTTATAACGAATTTAAACAAGATCATTCTGCGCGTGGATTATATAATCAAGGCAATGCCCTAGCTAATCTGCAGAAATATTCTGAGGCAATTGAGGCCTATAATCAAGCACTGAAATTACAGCCAAATTTCCCAGAAGCCAAACATAATCGTGATTTGGTGGAAAAACTCAAAAATCAGCCGCCGCAAAAAGATCAAAAAGATCAAAAAGATCAAAAAGATCAAAAAGATCAAAAAGATCAAAAAGATCAAAAAGATCAAAA
>JAIETT010000179.1 GCA_019744945.1 Burkholderiales bacterium | reverse complement strand
CCGACCGATGCAATTGCCGTTCTCGGTACCTTTAAAGCCATCCCCAATCCTCCACAACGACTTAAAACCCTGATTACAGGTGAAGGTCTATTCAATGATGCTGGTGCGATTTTAATGCTGGTTATTTTAAGCCAAATGGTTTATGAAAATGCGCATATTACTTTTGCACATATTGCCGAAAGTTTAGTCCAAGAAACTGGTGGCGGAATTCTCCTGGGCATAATTGTGGGGATGTTCTGCAGTCGCTTACTTAAAAAATCCCGTTCGCCAGAAGTTGCAACCCTAATCTCTATTGCCGCGTCAAGCGTAGGTTATGTTGTTGCCAATCGCTTACACGTTTCAGGCGTTATTACAATGGTTGTCGCAGGTCTAATCATTGGTGGTTATGCTAAAAAAGAACACTTCCGCAAAGAAACGACTTTGGTTTTAAATAACTTCTGGGAATTAATCGACGAAATATTAAATGCATTCCTATTTGTTTTAATTGGTCTAATGATGCTCACCATCAAAGTCGATCACGCTGCAATTTTGCTCGGTGTAGTATGCATTGTTATTGTATTTATTGCCCGCTTAATTAGCGTGTGGGCACCTGATTTTATATTGGGAACAGTATTGCGCCGTCAATCTAGCTTTTCATGTAAAAAAAGTACTTTGTTGGCTTGGGGTGGCATTCGTGGCGGGCTTTCAATTGCCCTTGCCTTATCGATTGAAGGCTTTCCTGATAGTTTAGTTGCAATTACTTATGTGGTAGTTTTAGCCTCAATTCTGATTCAAGGTGGTACTTTTAAATGGGCCATTGCTAAATTATCTAAGTAACTATTACGTGATACTAATAAAACAGCCTTAATTGTTCTTCACATAATTAAGGCTGTTTTATCTTGATCGCACAAATATATTATAGACTAATCAATTCATCTTAAACGTACATACCACCATTTACATGAATGGTTGAGCCAGTCACGTAACCAGCTTCATCGCTAGCTAAATACTTAACGGCATTCGCAATGTCTTCAACTTGACCAAAACGCCCCAATGGAATATTTTTTATATACGCATCACGAACATCTTCTGGCAATTTGTCAGTCATATCGGTTTGAATAAAACCAGGTGCGACACAATTAGCCGTAACATTACGACTACCAAATTCTTTAGCTAAGGATTTAGTCATTGCAATCATTCCACCTTTAGCCGCTGAGTAATTTACTTGACCAGCATTTCCCATAAAGCCAACTACGGATGCAACATTAATAATCCGCCCGAATTTAGCTTTGGTCATGCCACGAATTGCCGCTTTAACTAATAAAAACACCGATTTTAAATTAGTATCTAAAACATCATCCCAGTCTTCTTCTTTCATGCGCATTAACAAGCCATCTTTGGTAATTCCTGCATTATTTACCAAAATAGTTAAATCGCCTTCAGTTGCCGCGATATCTTTAACTACCGCATCAATGTTAGCTTTATCATTTACATTCAGAGCAACACCACGTCCACCAAATTCTTTAAGATACTCAGTTATAGCTTCAGCACCGCTTTCACTAGTTGCCGTACCGATCACCGTAATACCATTTTTAGCCAAGGTTGTCGCAATTGAGCGCCCAATTCCACGGCTCGCACCAGTTACCAACGCAATTTTCTTAATTTCTGACATAATTAACTCCTCATAAAATAATCTATTTAATTACACACTATGTTCGCTTAAAGACTTGCTTGCAACGCCGCTATACTTTCGGCAGAATTTAAATTAAATAATTTTGCACTTTCATGGATACGCTTATTCAATCCTGATAATACCTTACCTGGCCCGCACTCCACAATCGTCATGACATCATTTTGTGCTAAAGTTGCAACTGATTTGGTCCACAGTACAGGCGAATACAATTGTTTAACTAAACCATCTTTAATTGCATGAACGTCTGTTGCAATTTCCCCATTCACGTTTTGAATTAAAGGAATTTTAGCTGGATTAAACTTAACATTGTTTAATTCAAGTGCTAATTTATCCGCGGCTGGCTTCATTAAATCGCAATGCGATGGAACAGAAACTGGTAATGGCATTACTTTACGAGCACCCTTAGCTTTAAGGACTTCCGTGGCTTTTTCAACCGCAACTTTATTGCCCGCGATAACCACTTGCCCAACTGAGTTAAAATTGACCCCTTGCACTACGCCAATACCGCTTGCCATAACTTCAGCGCAGCCCTCAATTACCAATTCATCTGACAACCCTAAAACCGCGGCCATACCACCTTCGCCAGGTTTAACCGCTTCTTGCATAAACTCAGCACGTTTACGGACTAATTTAACCGCATCAACGAAATCCAAAACACCGCTAGCAACCAAAGCACTATATTCACCAAGGCTATGTCCTGCCACATAATCAGGGGCTCGACCAGCAGACTGCTCTAACCACACTAGATAAGTTGCATAACTAGCTGTAAGTAATAAAGGCTGAGTATTAATTGTCTGATTAATATTTTCCGCAGTTTCTTCTTGAAGCATTGCCCAAAAATCAACCCCAATTGCAGCTGAAGCTTCCGCAAATGTTTGCTGAACTATCGCAAATTCAGCTAAATTATCCATCATTTTCAAGGCTTGTGAACCTTGACCAGGAAAAACAAAGGCAAATTTAGTCATATCAAATTCCTCTTCAATTAATATTTAATAAACGAAGCACCCCATGAAAATCCAGCGCCAACTCCCTCGAGCAGTAATAGATCTCCACGTTGAATTCTACCATCACGTACCGCACCATCAAATGCCAATGGTATTGAAGCCGCAGAAGTATTACCATGTTCCTCTACGGTAGTCACTACATGCGCCATGTCCGTTCCAAGTAACTTTGCCGTAGCCTCTAAAATACGAATATTAGCTTGATGTGGAATCACCCAATTTACATCGGCTAAATCAACTCCAATTTTTTTAGCTAACTCTTTAGCTACAGCCGTTAAAGAACGCACGGCAAATTTAAACACGGCTTGCCCATCCATACTAATATATGGATTACCTTGAATTTCACCATTATATAAATGACCATCGCAGGTCAAAATTGAATTATAAGCTCCATCTGCACGAATATCGCACCCAAGTATACCAGGCTCATCACTCGCTTGTAAAATCGCGGCTCCAGCACCATCACCAAATAAAATACAGGTACCACGGTCATTATAATCAACTATTCTTGACATGGAATCTGCACCAATTACTAAAGCCGTTTTAGCCATACCTGAACGAATATAACAATCCGCCGTAGTTAGTGCATAAATAAATCCCGTACAAGCGGCTTGTACATCAAAGGTTCCCTTAGTTTTAATACCTAATTTATTTTGCACAATACAAGAAGTTGAAGGAAAAATTGCATCAGGAGTACTCGTCGCTACAATAATCAAATCAATTTCACTGGCATCCATTTGCGCCATTTCTAAGGCTTTTAACGCAGCTTGATACGCCATATCGCTGGTTTTCTCACCTTTGGCGATAATTCTACGTTGACGAATCCCTGTTCGTTCAAAAATCCATTCGTCATTAGTTTCAACTAATTGCTCTAAATCTTTATTAGTTAAAACCTTTTCTGGCAAATAACTTCCAGTAGCTATAATTTTTGAATATTTCATGTTTATTTCACAACCCTAATAAAAAAGAAAAGGCAGGGTTAAACCCCGCCCAAATTATACCTTATTTGCAAGAATAGTTTACTGCTAAACAACTTAAAATATACAAAAATTGTTTCACCGTCAATTATCGCAAAAGTTATAAGCTTTTTAGATCATTAAATTCAATTAACTCATCTACATCTTCATCCAGATGTTTATTTTGCTGTAAATAATCTTGCAATAGACCAATTACACCAGCATCCACCTCATGATGGGCTTGAACTAAGGCATAGTAAAAACCATCAATATCAGCTCCACCATGGCTCTTAATTACCAAACCATTCAGACCTAACAATACCGCCCCATTATACTTACTAGGATTTAAACGCAATTTCAAGCGCTTTAAAACTGGGTAAGAAATTAAAGCAATTAACTTAGTAATCCAGCTGCGAGTAAATTCTTCTTTTAAAAAGAAAACTATCATTTTGGCAACGCCCTCGGTAGTTTTCAGAGAAACATTCCCCGTAAAACCATCGGTCACTACCACATCAACAACACTTTTAAAAATGTCATCGCCCTCAACATTACCATAGAAATTAAGGTTAGTTTTCTTCAATAACTCCGCGGCTTTTTT
>JAIETT010000121.1 GCA_019744945.1 Burkholderiales bacterium | reverse complement strand
CGTTCAACTATCCTATCACCGACTATTCGCAGCGCTGCAACCTCGGTAATTCGATCACCAGAGTCTGGGCTTAAACCTGTGGTTTCAAAATCTAGCATCACAATTGGTGTTTTAAACATCGAAACTCTTCCTTATCTGCATCAGTTTAATGTCCTTCCAAAAACATCAGCAAAATTGAGAGAATTAACAACGTACCCATGGTTAAATTAAAATAGTGCAAATGCTTCGGGTGTTTCAAATAACGACTAACCCCAACTCCACCAATTAACCACATTCCAATACATGGTAAACCCACGATGAAATAAACGCCAGCAATTATTAGCGCTTGGCTTAGCATATTAGAATTCACTACGCTATATGCAGAAATCGCCCCAACCGCCATAATCCATGCCTTGGGGTTAATCCATTGAAACAACAGCGCTTGGACGAAGTTTAAAGGCTTACTTTTGGCTGACACCGTTTTCAATTCGCTGGTGGAGCGAATAATTTGCCACGCCAAATATAACATATAAAGTGCCCCAACGTATTTAATAATTAAATGCAAAATTGACCAGCGATTAAAAATCTCGCCCAAGCCTAGCCCAACCAAGGCAACCATCAGAGCAAAACCGATGCAAATGCCCAAATAATGTGGCAACGAAGATTTAACGCCAAATTTAGCTCCCGACATCATAATCATGAGATTATTTGGTCCAGGCGTAATACTCGTGGAAAAACAAAAAATAATCAATGGCAAATAAAAACTCATCTTCAGATAACCTTATACCAGAATAAATTTAAGACTCAGAACATTTTATAACCGTGGGCTAACTTAAAATCGCGGATTAAGTACAACACTCCACCAGCATACTCAAGAGAACTCTTCAGCTAATTTATGCCACGGCAAAGTATTTTTGCGCCAAAATTTCCATAAATCAAGCCGCGACAACTGCAAACAATGACAGCCTGTTAAAGTTGGAGCATAAATATTTAAACGCTGAATTTCCCGCGAACGAAGTAAACTCAATAATTTCGTGGCCAATAAATCATCCAGTTCAGCAACTACCTCGAGCCATGAAAAACTATCGCGATAACAGGCTGGATAATAGGCCTTATCCACAATTAGACTCGTCACTGCAGCAAAGTCATCCGTCAAAGCGCTCAAACTAGAATTATTTGCTAAGCGCTCTCCAAATTCAAAGGCTAATTTAGCTGGCGATTTATCCCAGATCCAAACGCTATTGATACTCAGTAACCCCTCATCTTCACGCAATTTATTCAACGGTAAATTAAATAGCAACATTTGCATTTCATTGATCAATTTATGTAAGCGTAGTCGCTCATTACCGCTGGGTAAAAATTCATCAATATTTTCACCGACAATATCAATTAATGGATAACTAATTACAGCATCGAGTGCAAAATTTAGTCCGATTAACCATAACTCATCGCTAATATAAAAAACCTCTAACTCACCGCTAAAATACCCGTTAATTTCGCCAATTAATTGCTGAGCCTCCGCCGAGTTTAATTGTAATAACGACGGCTCACTAATTAACAAGCGATCACGATCTAAACGTAAATGCGTTGGCTCCAATAACATATAGGCTACATGAGCATTTAATCCCAATTTATGGGCATAATAATCCGCCAAATTTAGCCCAGAACTGAGTTGCTCGGCATACACAAAATCACTGAAATTAAATTCCAGTCGACTAAGTTTACCTTTCGCGAATAAATTACTAAACTGCGGCAGTTTAATGCGTGAAGATAAATATTCATAATCGGCGGCATTTGGCCAAATTAAACCCGGTAAAATTAAATTAAATTGGCTCACAGCTCAATTTCACCGTCAAAAACCAAGGTTGCGCTGCCACGCATCAATAAATTCGTCCCAACATAGCGCAAAATTAGTTCACCACCAGGCATAAAAACTTGCACAGGAGCTTCAACCAAACCAGCGCGCAGCGCAACTGCCGCACTCGCACAAGCACCGCTACCACATGCAAGAGTAAAACCACAGCCACGCTCATAAGTCCGCAGACCTAATTGGTTGTCACTAATCTTATAAATGAAATTCACATTCACGCTCTCAGGAAATAATTCTGAAGCTTGTAAATACTCACCAAGCCGCGCTAAATAATTTTCATCCGCCAAGCGTTCAAGATTATCTAAGGTGATAACCACATGCGGATTACCCATAGAAAGTGCCGCAAACTGTACTGTCTCACCATTAAAATCTAATTTATACTCGATAGCAGGCTCATGTTTAAATGGTAATGCACGCGGCGTAAAATCTGGTATGCCCATATCAACCTCAATTTCACCATCCGCAAGCCGCTGACCAGTAATAACGCGCCCCAAAGTTTGCAATTGAATTACAGTTTTATCCGTTAAACCACGCTCAAGCACATAGCGAATAAAACAGCGGGCGCCATTTCCACATTGTCCAGCAATACTACCATCGCTATTATAAATACGATAAAAGAAATCACTAACCCCATCGCTAGCTGGATCAATTAACAATAACTGATCACAGCCAATCCCGAATTTACGATCGGCTAAATAGCTGATTTCATCGGCACTAAAAGCGTGACGCAATTCTAAATTATTGATAATGACAAAATCATTTCCCAGACCGTGCATTTTACTAAAAGCTAATTTCATTTCAATCCTCGTTTAACTATAAATTGCAATGCCAATGGTGTTACAATCGAAGTAATAACCACCATCAACAACACCGCAGCAAAGACATCAGATGAGAACACGCCTAATTGGCGGCCTGTTAACGCAAAAATCAAACCAATTTCACCGCGTGGAACCATCCCAAAGCCAACAATCCAGCGATTAATTGATTTAGGCAGAAATACCCCACTAATTAATTTGCCACCAATTGCTGCCAAACTTAACCAAAATCCATAGACTAAGGTACTCCAATTAGCCACCGCTACCAAATCCACCTGCATCCCAGCATAAACAAAGAAGATTGGCACTAAGACATAATTCAATGGTTTAATTAAATCTGCCAACCGCTCATGATGATGGCGCACAATAATTTGATCTTGAATTATTTGCTGAGTTTCCTGATTCGCATTATTCTGTGATAACTCAAGCAATTTTTGATACCAGTGGGGTTGTTGAGCCTTACGAAATACCACTTCATCCATAATTAACCCAGCCACAAAAGCACCAATAATTGAGGCCAAACCAATCGCATGTGCAAACCACGCCCAAAACAAACAGAAACTAACTAATGTGATCACTATCATCGACTCTTCATTGCTAATTTTCAAAATCCACTTGATTAATTTTGAAGTTAATTTCCGTGCAACCAATAAAGCCAAAACAAAGAAAATAACTACATTTAGCAAAATCTGCCCTACCGTAACGACATCCAAAGTACCAGCAATCACCAACCCTGAGACAAAAGCTAAAATAACCAAGCCCAAAATATCATCAATAATTGAAGCAGTTAAAACAATCTGACAAGCTGGATTACGTAAGATACCTAAATCTTTAAACACTCGCACCGAAATCCCCGTCGAGGTCGCAGCAAGAGTGGCACCAAGAAATAAATTCAGCTTAATATCACTACTCGCAAAAACCCATTCCCCAACGATCCAATAACCAATTAAAAACGGAGCAATAACCCCAATTAATGCAGTAACTAGTCCGTGTTTACCCACTGAGAGTAGATCTCCAAAACTTGACTCTAACCCAATTTCAAAAAGGAGTAAAATACTACCCAACTCTGCCAATAACGCAAATGTTGGGTTAGCTACAACTTGGCTCCAAAATCCAATCTGGTAATGAGCTAATACGGCTAAAATCATACCTAAACCAAGTTCACCCAACACCGTTGGCAGAGTCAATTTGCGAACAACCCAACTTAGACCAGCACCACCAATAATAATTGCTAATGCCAAAAGTAACCAGCTATCTGGAACTGCATGTCCTGATTCTGCGAACACCATAGATGGCAAGAACACAAGAAGAGTAAATAAACCATTTCGAACGAACATAGATTATCCTTGCAAAACAGTTGAGAACGTAATCTAAACTGCGCTATAATTAAATTTCTTAAAACCTACAGAATATATTTTATAATTTAAAGTGGCTATTTTATACCAATTCAACGCAGCGCTTTACAGCATCGACCAAAAATATTATCCTCTAGAATAGTATAAGTGCTAAAATAGTGGAGTTATACATAACACATAGGGGAAATAAAAATATGTTTAATCAACCTCCA
>JAIETT010000088.1 GCA_019744945.1 Burkholderiales bacterium | reverse complement strand
CCGCAAAGCGAGGGCAAATAGCGCAACCTTAACTCCTGCGGGATTACCCTCACTATCGTTCGGCAATTCTTGCGAATTGTCCCTTGGCGTTATCCTCGCTTAGGCGAGGCACGTTTGTGCTATTTGCCCTCGCTTCACTTTGTTCGCACAGGTTAAGGCTGGACGCCCGCTAGCGCGCCCTACGGGTTAACCTTGAGGGAATGATGCGGGACGTTGTCCCCCACTGCGCAATCGTACCCTTGGGGGTACTAAAACCGCTTGGGCGGTTTTTTGCTTGTGGCTCCCCCTGACCCGTTCGCTTGCGCTCAGGGTAAAAATCTGGACGATTTTTACAGCTCGGGGGCTTATAAATAAGCTCCGCCCCCGACTGTCTCAGTTGAAATATTGGCATGTGCTATTTAGACAAAATTGTAATTTATGTTTATAAGAGTTTGCGATTTTTCTATAATTGGTACGGCAATGGTTGTCTGATGTTGACATATACACTTATTTTATGGTATGTCTAATCCCAGATTGAGGTTTTTTTCTTTTTAATGGATAAGTGTTGCTCAATATATTCACAGCGGTTGGTATAATATTTAGAAAATATTTCATTCAATGATAGACGCGAAGGATATATTGATCTTCTTGCATAAAAAGGTAATTCTTTAATATCTGAAGGTAATTTGTCAATATGGGCTTCAAATGTTTCAAGAAATTGAGTTGCTATCTCTACTATAAACCCTTGTGCTAAATCTTCTGGAATATCGGCTATACTCGCTAGCCACAATAGATCACTTAAGGTAATTTCTTTATTTTTGCCGTTGATTGATAGTCCAATATCATTCTTATCTACATCGAAATAAATGGATGATGTTGAAATATCATATAGCGGAGCAAGCTCCATTTTTGTCTCGCTTGAATTGTTACTGTGACAAATTAATGATATGTTTTTAGCATGTAAATCACCATGGCCGATAATAATTGAAAATACAATGAATCTAAATAATTTAGTTAAATCTTCAACGGCCAGATACTCTTTGCACTTCTCAATTATCTCTTTGCATGTAATCGAATACTTATCTGCAGATTGTTTTCCTAGCAATGACAATAGTTCATAGTGATCAATTTTCATATTTTGAAATCTATCGTAGCGTTTTATAATGTAGTGAAAATGTTCGTCATGCTTAATAATACCATTGTACGGTATGTCAAAACCAAAATCTCGGGCAAAGGACATAAAAACATGTTCATTAACCAACAAAAATGGAATGTAAACGTTGTTTTTATCCTTCGGATTAAACTTCGAATAGTGTAGATTATTTGGTTTTAGGATGTAATGACTTTCGTTATTATCATCTAAATATATTCGCTTGTGAACATCGTCTTTATGTACGCTAAATTTGTATTGATAGCCACTAATCCCTGTTATTTTGCCACCAGTTAATCCGGATGGATATAGTCGTTCAGTGGGGATATTGAAAATGTAGTTGCTTAATATGTTTGGGAAAGTATAGTTACTTTCTAATATGTCACTTTTTACTTGTGAATATATAAACGTCGGGAATTTTGGTGGCGCTGGTATGTCATTAACATTGTTATAAAACTCAAAGCTACCGTGTACATTGTCTAAATAAAGCAATGTGCCTATTTTATTGGTTATATTGTGTTTTATTTTTAATAGCGTGAGCTGTTCATGTTCTGGCAATAAGTTTTCAAAGATTGGAAATAAAGTTTGGGCGGTATTTACTTTATCCGCGAGACCAGGTAAAAATTGATCTGCCGCAATATCTGTGGCATATTCAAACGTAACTATGCCCTCGTGTGTCTCTGTAAGTGTTCCCGTTAATTTACCATTTTTGATAACGTATAGTTGCATAATATTATTCTATAATCAAGTATATATACTTGATTATATCATTTTTTTAGAATAAAATCAAGATAATTCAATATGTATAACTTATATGTAGATGTTGACAAAATAGAATAAACATGTTATACTAGAGTATATATACTCTAGTATAGGATATTTATTCAATGCGAAAATCATTATTGGAAGTTAATTACTCTAAAATAGAATCTATTGCAAGAAGTTGTTACCTATATAATCATGAACAATTAGGTGTTTTATTTAATCAACTGAAAAACGATAAAATAATTTCAAAGTCCTTGAGTTTTATAGGGTTTTATGAATTTTTACTAAAGATGGGGTTAGAAAAGTTTGAAATCACTTTAAATGATAGGCATATTTCCAGATTCTCATTTGATAAACAAGTGGATACTTTCAGATTTGCTTTATCATTGAAAAAAGGTAGTTTTTTCTCTATGAGTACAGCATTAAATCTTCATGGTTATAGTAACTATAGAAGTGACTTTGTGTTTGTATCCTGTGAACTATCAAAAAGAGGGCGTGACCACGATATCCTGAGCCAGGAAAACATTGATAACGCATTTCATAAGCCGTACCGTAGAACACAATCAGTAGGAAAGCTTAATGATAAAAATATTGTTTTTCTAACGCCTAAACATACTGGAAAAATTGCTGTAATAAATGCAAAATTCCCTATATCTTCGATAAATCGTGCATTAGTTGAAATGATCATTAATGTTCAATATTTCCGAACGTCATTAGAAATTATCCAAACATTCATACCGTTAAAATCTAAAATTGATGTCGATGAGGTATTTAATGTTGTAGAAGCATTCGATTTAATTTATCCTTATTTTCAGTGCGTTGGCTTTTATCTGGAAAGAATTGGTTTCCCAAAAGAAGAGTTAGTGGCATTTAAAGAGAAATTAACTAATTTGAAATTTTATACTGACAAAAATCAAGATGATTATTTATTTGATAGTTATTGGCAGATGTTTCATGTATTTCATCTCTTATCTTCTAACGCTCTTTGATACTTGAAGAGAATTTTACACAAAGGTTTATAACATGTTATTAAGACGCATAATTTGTATAATTTTTACCTATTGTTTAGTAGCTTGTTCAACTAAGTCTCAACCATTAAATAATAATGAGTTAATTAGCAACCTCTTAAGCAATAGTTTAGTTTATAAAAGTGTTTACGAAAGCCATGGTAACAATTATGAGTATATCAGAAACGAGAGTACTGTATATTACGCTAAATACAGAAACGAACCTAATCTGTGTGTAGAGAGTAAAATAGTAACTAAAACATTTCAAATATTTAATGTGAAGGCACAAGAATCAATTTTATTAGTTTCAGAATATAGTAACAATAATATACGCATGGAAATCTCAAGAGAATTCCCGTCAACGTCTATAAATAACTATTATTCTTCTGTCAAAAGCTATCTTTCTCCTACAGGAAAAATTCAATATAATTTTGATCAAGATAATGTATCATTAACAATAAGTGATTTGTGCTACAAGGTAGAATGTCAAGCCCGAACTAAAAATGCACCACTTTTAGTCAAATTAGAAACAAATTCCCCGACGTAAAAGTGCACCATTTAAATCCACGTTTCTTACATTTTAGCAGGGATGATTCCTGCCTTCATTTTCTGCTTTAACCGATGACTCTCACCATTTATATTTATTATATGGCTATGATGAATCAAACGATCCATTATTGCTGCAGTTAATGCTTCATCATTGTTTAAAACCCCCTGCCATTGGCTAAAAGTTAAATTTGAGGTTATGATTATTGAACCTGTCTCATAACGCTTATTCACCAGTAAAAACATAAAGTTGGCTTGCTCTTCATTTAGCTTAACATAACCAAACTCATCCAATATTAATACACTCGGATGCGCAACAGTTTTACTGATGAAAGCGTTCAGCCGATTTTGTGACTTGGCTACTTCCAGTTGTAACATTAGATCTGCAACGGTAATAAACTTAGCTTTTACTCGTTTCTGAGTCGCCAAATAGCCTAAGCTTATCGCTAAATGGGTTTTGCCAGTTCCAGGAGAACCCACAAAGATAACATTCTCCTTATTTGTAATAAATCCCAGCGCTGCTAATTCTTGAACCTGCAGCTGGTTTATGTTTGAACTGCTAAAATCAAATCCGTCTAGGGTTTTAACTACAGGGAATCCTGCCATTTTTAAGACTGTTTCTCGGGCGCGTAATTCTCGTTGCTGCAACTCATATTTTAAGACTTGCTCGAGATATTCACTATAGCCAGCGTTAAGCTTACCACATTCATCGGCAATATTTTGGTAGCTACGTAACACCCCATAAAGCTTCAAATCCTCACAACTTTGCTGAATATCATTTATCATGCGCGGACTC
>JAIETT010000236.1 GCA_019744945.1 Burkholderiales bacterium | reverse complement strand
TAAATGAAAGATTTAACGATGAAAGTGTTTATAAATCGAGTTTGCCAACTCCCCACCAACGCCATCAACCTGTTGTAGTTGCTCGATGCCAGCATTTGCAACCGCAGTCGCACTACCAAAAAAAGCAATCAACGCCTTACGTTTACTTGCGCCAATGCCAGCGATATCTTCTAATTGCGAGGTTTGCATGCGTTGTTGCTGTTTTTTTCGATGTCCTGTTATTGCAAAGCGATGCGCTTCATCACGTAGCGTTTGCAACAATTTAAATAATAGCGGTTCATCTAAAAACGTCAACTCAGTTTTCGTGTCAATAATAACTTTATCAAATTCAGCCTTACGCTGCTCGCCTTTAAATATGGCAATAAGCTTTATTTTATCACAAAACCCCAACTCATCAATTAGCTTTTTACTAATTGCTAACTGCATTTTGCCACCATCGACTAAAATAACCTCAGGCACAGGCAATTCTTTATTGGCTAAACGACGTTTTAAAACAGTTTCCAAAGCCAGTAAATCATCTCCATTAATCGAGTCATTTAAATTAAATTTACGATACAAGCTATGATCAATTTTCCCATTGGCATATACCGTCATCGCGGCAACAGCACTACTGCCATGATTATGACTAGTGTCATAACATTCAATTCGATTTATCCGCTCCACCTGTAATAAAGTTGCCAATTTACTACAAGCATCAATATATATGTTATCTAAATGTGAATTTTCAATAACCTTGTCTAAATTTTTACGCCCCATTAAGGCTAATTCTGCAAGTCTACCTTTAAAACCATGAACTAATTTTAGTCCATAGATTTTATAAAAATACTCATTAAATTCAGAATTTAGAGCTTGATCTAGATAAATTAAACGTGTCAATTGTTCGCTACGGTAATAACTTTCTAAAAAAGCCTCAAGAATAAGCTCTTTACTATCCACCAAACGTTGTGCGAAATGTTTATCACCAACGTATAAACCATTGCGGATAATAATCAAATAGATAAATAGCTGCTGATTGTACTCGCGAGTTAAAAGAATATCAGCATTAATCGGAAGATTACTATCGCTAACAATTTGCTTGTGCTGTAATTCGCGAATTAAGCCAATCTTATCGCGTAAACTGCTCGCTTGTTCAAACTCAAGCCGCTCCGCAAATTGATACATCTGTTGACTTAGTTTGGCGACTAAATCACTAAAATTACCGCGCAGAAAATCTTTGGCATATTTTACGTATTCAGCATATTCAACAGGACTAACTTTTTCCACACATGGTGCACAGCATAAATTTACCTGATATAACATACAAGGTCGTGAACGATTGGCAAAGGAACCATCCGTGCAGGTGCGTAATTTAAATAAACGTTGTAATAAATCTAGATTTTCCCGCACCACATATGGATTCGGATAAGGGCCAAACAAAGTATCTCGCGCTTGAGGTTTGCCTCGAAAGTATTCAATTAACGGATATTGATGAGTTGAAATTTTAATATACGGATAACTTTTATCATCGCGAAAAATAATGTTATATTTGGGCTTAAGGCTTTTAATTAAATTACTTTCCAGCAACAGCGCCGAAGTTTCATTCTCAGTTACAGTTAATTCAATACTGTGAATTTTGCTGACCATCAATCCAATCCGCGGTGATAAATCAATTTTTTTCTGAAAATATGACTTCACGCGTTTATGCAGATCTAGCGCCTTACCAACATAAAGTAATAATTCATCCGCACTGTAATAACGATAAACCCCTGGAGAATGCGGAATTTGCTGCAAAAATGAATTATCTAAACTAGCCAAGATGCGCATAGTTTACAGCTTCCAATAACTTAAAACAATTAATATAAAAATCCAATAACCCAGCCTATTGTTATATAAAAATGCCTTAAAACATCGATTACGCTCTCGAGTCTTAATTTGCTGGTAAACCTGATAAATTAAATACAAAATAAGAACTAGCCCACAAAAATACAGCCAAGAAAAGCCACAAATAGCGCCAACCATAACCAATAAAATCCAAAAAACTAAATAACACGACATGATTATTTCAATTACGTAACGCCCAAAAGTAATTGCTGAAGTTTTTATACCTATGTTTAAATCGTCAGGTAAATCCACCAAGGCATAAATCGTATCATACGCCAACACCCAAAATAAATTTGCACTAAATAGCAACCAAGCAACTAATGGTAAGTCACCCTGATGTTCAATAAAAGCCATTAAAATACCAAAGCTAAACGCGACCCCTAAATACAATTGTGGCAATGGGAAAAAACGTTTAGAAAATGGATAACTTATAAAAATAAAAAGTGCAGGAATTGACCATAATAGCGTTTGTGGTTTAAGCAAATACCACGCAATAATAAAAGCGCATAAGCTTAATACTCCAGTTACAACTAAGGCCATTTTGGGTTTAATTGAACCAGTTGCAAGCGGGCGAGCTGCCGTTCGATCAACCAGTCCATCAAAACCTCGATCTGCATAATCATTAATTGCGCAACCTGCTGAACGCGTCAAAAAAACGCCTGCGCTAAATGCGAACAGCACACCAAAACTTGGCATACCATGATAAGCTATCCACAGCGCCCACCACGTTGGCCATAATAATAACAATGTTCCAATTGGCTTATCTAAGCGCAATAAGCGTAAATAATTCTGCATAATCTCACAATCAATTCATTTAAATTAGGCGTTATTTTACATGAGATCTTAGCTTTTTTGGAATTACCCGTAAAACAAGGCTTGCAAAAATCAAACAAGTGTTTTATAATCCAGTACACCTAAAGTATTTTAATAGTTATTTTGAACAATAGTCTATTTATTTAGTATAATATTAACTTAGAATTTTTAAGCACCTCTGAAACCATGCAGCAAAACACCATTAGCCTCAAAAATGTCTCATTTGCCTACCGCAAAGATCGACCAATATTAAAAAATATTACGATGACAGTACCCCAAGGTAAAATCACCGCAATCATGGGCGGTAGCGGTAGTGGTAAAACTACCATTTTACGTTTAATCTCTGGACAAATTCAAGCTGCACACGGTACTATTAATGTTTTTGGAGAGAATTTGCGCAATTTATCAGCGGTCAAAACCCATGAAATTCGTAAACGACTAGGCTTATTATTTCAACTTGGTGCACTATTTACCGATATGAATGTAGCACAAAATGTAGCATTTCCATTACAAGAACATAGTAACTTACCGCATAGTTTTATTAATAAAATTGTTGCAATGAAGTTAGAGGCAGTCGGACTAACAGGAACTCAAGATTTAATGCCGAATCAACTTTCCGGCGGCATGGCGCGCAGAGTTGCGTTAGCACGCGCAATTGCTTTAGATCCAGAATTGATGCTGTATGATGAGCCATTCACTGGTTTAGATCCAATCTCACTCAACACCATAGCGATGTTAATTAAAAAGCTTAATACTAGTTTGAAACAAACCGCGGTTCTAGTTACTCACGATATCGCCGCAACCATGGAAATTGCAGACTACATTTATTTTATGGCTAATGGTGAAATTATTGCGCATGGAACGCCTGAAGAAATTAAAGCCACCACTAATCCAGCAGTAAAACAATTTATTTTGGGTGAAATAAATGGTACATTTGAATATAAATACCCGAGTAAACTTAGCTACCAACATTATTTAGGACAAGCATGAAGCGTATAACGCAAATCATACAGCAAATTGGGCATCCATTTAGCTCGTTTATCATGATGCTGGGTGAATTAATGCGACTTTTAAAATATATTATCAGTGGATTAATTTATAGCTTAAAACGTCCGCAACTAATTATTAAAGAAATATATTTTAGTGGTGTATTATCACTTTTAATCATTGCCGTATCTGGCTGGTTTGTAGGTATGGTGCTTGGTTTGCAAGGTTATAATACTCTCCAGCGCTTTGGCTCAGTCAGTGTTTTAGGTTCCTTGGTTGCACTTTCATTACTGCGTGAGCTAGGACCTGTATTAACCGCGATTCTTTTTGCCGCACGCGCTGGATCGGGTATGACTGCGGAGATAGGTTTAATGAAAGCCACCGAACAGCTGGATGCCATGAGCGTTATGGCGGTTGATCCAATTAAACGCGTTGTCGTTCCAAAATTTATTAGTGGCATCATTGCCGTACCTTTGTTAACGGCATTATTTGATAGTTGCGGAATTTTAGGTGGTCGCTTTGTCGGCGTTACTTTATTAAAATTGGATCAAGGAACTTTTTGGTCACAAATGCAAGGCAGCGTAGGTTTTCATGATGATAT
>JAIETT010000268.1 GCA_019744945.1 Burkholderiales bacterium | reverse complement strand
ATGGAAGAAGGCTTACGTTTCGCTATCCGTGAGGGTGGACGTACTGTAGGTGCTGGTGTAGTTTCTAAAATCGTTGCTTAATATATAAAGGATTCAAGAAATGACTCAACAAAGACAAAATATCCGTATCCGTTTAAAAGCTTATGATCATATCCTTATTGATCGTTCTGCTGAAGAAATCGTTGAAACGGCTAAACGTACTGGTGCTATGGTTAAGGGTCCAATTCCTTTGCCAACTAAAATGGAACGTTTTGATTTATTACGCTCGCCACATGTGAATAAAACTTCACGTGACCAAATGGAAATTCGTACACATTTACGTGTTATGGAAATCGTTGAACCTTCAGACAAAACTATTGATGCTTTGATGAAGTTAGACTTACCTGCTGGTGTGGATGTAGAAATTAAATTGAAATAATTTAATTCATTTAGGAAATGCCGTAATATTAATTATTACGGCATTTTTTTATCTAGTGTCTTGAGGTGATTTAATTGATGGGGTTCTTATGCTGAATTCATCTCGTCACGTTGAGATAATTTATTTTATAAATTCTAGCCGTAGACAAAATTAAAACAATATGTGATTGGTTTTGGGTGGGGTTTATTAGATTTTATGGTTAAATAACGAAGCTAGTAAATGCGATTTTTAGGGCTCAATTCGATTGTTGCGATGGATTACAAGTGTTAAACTACAAGAAAGCAGCTCCGCTTAGCATTTGGATATGCTATAATTAAAGGTTGCAAAATATATTTTGCAACTAATTTATTTAGATATCAATAGATTTTATGTGACTTATAAAGGGATATTATGGAAGCTCAAGGGCTATCTAAGTGGTTTTATTTGGGACTTATTGCCATTGTAATCGGCTCAGTAATGATTTGGCGCGCACGCGGAAATAATAAAAGTAAAGCCATGGAGAATGGTTATTTATTATTTATCTTAGGGTGTGTTGGAGTTGTATCAGAATTTACCGATTTCGCAACCGTTCTACTAATTTTTATCATCGTTAGTGGCGTTATTTTATTAATTGATAAACTGACGTGGAGCAAGCAGCGCCGCAAAGATCAGCTTAAGCCACATTATGTACATTATTCACGCGAGTTTTTCCCAGTGGTTTTGGCGGTTTGGATTTTACGCTCATTTCTTTTTGAAGCGTATCAAATTCCTAGTAGTTCAATGCGTCCTGATTTAACCGTCGGTGATTTTATTTTGGTGAGTAAATATAATTACGGTTTGCGCATGCCACTAACCAATAAAGTTGTTATTCCGGTTAATCAAGTCCAACGTGGTGATATTATAGTGTTTGAAGATCAAACTAAACCGAATCGTGATTTAATTAAACGTGTGGTTGGGATACCTGGAGATACGGTTAGCTATATTGATAAACGTTTGCGCATCAACGGAAAAACCTTAACTTATGCTAATGATGGTTCATACGATTATTCGGAAACTTCTTCTAATGGTGATATTCTAATGCATAATCAACGTTGGATTGAAAATCTAACTGGGGTGGTTCATCCGATTATAACTAACGATCAATATCCGCCCGTGATTAGCGAAATGGTGCAAAATTTTCCTGGTAAAGAAAATTGTCAATATAATGATGAAGGATTTACTTGTAAGGTACCAGTTGGGCACTATTTTATGATGGGTGATAATCGTGATAACAGCTTAGATAGTCGTTATTGGGGGTTTGTACCAGAACAAGCAATTTTGGGTAAAGCGATTTACGTATGGATGAACTTCCGTGATTTATCGCGGATTGGAACAAAGATTGAATAATGGCTAATTATTTAGATTTACAAGAATTACTCGGTTACGAGTTTCGTGACGCTGGCTTATTGCGTCAAGCATTAACTCATCGCAGTTATGGTCGCCCAAATAATGAGCGCCTTGAGTTTCTCGGTGATGGTATTTTAGATTATGTGATTGCGCTGAATCTGTATCAGCTCTACCCAGATTTATCTGAGGGCGAATTGTCTAAAATGCGCGCGGGACTAGTTAATCAAGATGGGCTAGTGGAAATTGCCGATCAGCTTAATCTTGGGCGTTATCTTTTTCTTGGGGATGGCGAATTAAAAAGCGGTGGACGTTCACGCCCATCAATTTTAGCTGATACATTAGAGGCTATTTTTGCTGCAATTTCACTGGACAGTAATTCAGAAAAAACCCGTAAGGTGATTGAACGCTTGTTTTATTATCCTTTACGTGAGGAACAAGGTATTCGAACGCGAGATTTTAAAACCCAGCTTCAGGAATATATTCAGGCTAAGCGTTTTCATTTGCCACGCTATGAAATCGTCTTATTGACTGGACCTGAGCATGATATGGTATTTAGAATTCAATGCAGTATCGAAGAATTAAATTTGCATGCATTTGGCGAGGGCAAGGGTAAAAAACAAGCCAGTCAAAATGCGGCGCATAATCTATTAGTAATGTTGGAAGAAAATCAATACAATGACTGAACAAACTTATTGCGGCTTTATCGCTATTATTGGGCGACCTAATGTCGGCAAATCAACGTTGATGAATCATTTGATTGGTCAAAAAATTAGTATTACCTCGCGTAAACCACAAACTACGCGCCATAAAGTAACTGGTGTTTATACACTTGCGGATACGCAATATCTGTTTGTGGATACACCTGGTTTTCAAAAATTATATGTCAATAAATTTAACAGCGCCTTAAATCAAAGTGTCGTAAATAGTTTGACCAATGTTGATGCAATCATTTATGTAGTTGAAGCTGGCAGCTTTAATGCTGGGGATGAAGCAGTATTAAATTTATTACCTGCTGATGCGAATGTAATGTTAGTAGTTAATAAACGTGATAAATTTAAAATTCGCTTAGAATTAGAGAAGTTTATTGCTGAGGTTAGTGCTAAATATCCATTTAAACAAGTTTTAAGCGTATCTGCTAAGCATGATCAAGGTTTAGACTTGCTGTTGGATGCAACTCGTGAATGTTTACCTGAGAGCGTATTTCTTTACCCTGAAGATCAGCTGACTGACAAAAGTAGTAAATTCATGGCAAGTGAAATCATCCGTGAGAAATTATTTCGTTCGCTGGGTGAGGAATTACCATACAACCTAATGGTTGAAATTGATAGCTTTGAAGAAAAGCCTAAATTGACGCGAGTGTTTGCAACCATTATCGTGGATCGTGATAATCAAAAACCAATGGTAATTGGTAAGGGTGGCGAAAAACTTAAAAAGATTTCAACTGAGTCACGTTTAGACATGGAAAAAATGTTTGGAACAAAAGTGCATTTAGAAGTATGGGTTAAAGTTAAAAGTGGCTTTGCCGATGAACTGAAGTTCTTACAACAATTTGAATAGTAATCATGGTTTTGAAGTAACCATGGCTTTAAGCCAGTAGTGGGAAATAATTGTAATAATATGCAGTGATTGTCCCCGAGTAAATTACATGAGCCATCTATTAACTTAGGTGGTTTTTTGTTAATATAAAAATGAAACAAATTTTAGCTTGATTTAATTGTATGTACATTATCATAGTCGCTACAGGATTATATCGCCGATAAGTGAGATGAATATATAGAATAGATATTTCAGTTGGCTATTGCTTTGAAATAGGTGATTTGAAATTAATTAACTATAATAGTTATACCCTTCAATCTATTCATGGGTTTCATTAGCGGTAATTAAAACTTAATTTAATGATACATTGAATCGAGTCAAGTCAGTTATTTTATAGATGGAGAAGATTATGCGTTTAGTGTTATTTGATATGGATCATACCTTAGTTCCAGCCGATACAGGAACGATTTGGTCACAGTTTTTGCAAGAGCAAAATTTGATTAGTCTTGAAAAAGCGCAAGAACGTGCTCAATTTTTGGCAGATTATCAAAATGGGACGTTAAATGTTGAAGAGGCTTATCGTTTTGAATTAGGTGTTTTACAAAGCCTAGAGCGGGATTTACGCAAAGAGCTGTTAAATCAATTTTTTGAAGATAAAGTAAAACCTTTAATTACCGCAACAGCCTTGCAAACAGTTGCTGAGCATCGGCAAAATGGCGATTATTTGATTATGATAACCGCAACTCTTGAAGAGATTGCTAGTCCAATTGCTAAGTTTTTTGGCATGGATCATCTGATTGGTGGGCGCGGTCAAATTGATGCACAGGGTAATTATACTGGTGAAATTGAGCTGGAACCATGTATGGGACGGGGTAAATTAGTTCATTTGGAAGAGTGGTTAGTCAAGACGGGAAATAATCCTGTCGAGTACACTTTTTATTCTGATTCACATAATGACCTACCGCTTTTGGAGCAAGTTGA
>JAIETT010000277.1 GCA_019744945.1 Burkholderiales bacterium | reverse complement strand
TTGTTACGTACCGAGGAATTTCGTCAGAAAGTTGCCCAGCAAGTTTTTGATGGCTTACAAAATTATGCCAAGACCAATTATAAATTAGCATGACCAAGATCATTCTCTTCAATAAGCCATATGGGGTAATTTGTCAATTTTCACCGAATCCACCGCATCCAACTCTGAAAGAATATATCCAGCTAGCTGGAGTTTATCCTGCCGGGCGCTTGGATACCGATAGCGAGGGTTTGTTAATTTTAACGAATGATGGCAAATTGCAAGCGTTAATTAGTGAGCCCAAATACAAGAAATATAAAACCTATTGGGTGCAAGTTGAGGGCATTCCGAGCGAAGAGCAGTTGGCACAATTGCGTGCAGGTGTTGATTTGGGGGATTTTATTAGCGCTCCAGCTAAAGTTCGTTTAATTGCTGAGCCGCAAAATTTGTGGGAACGCACGCCACCAATTCGCGAGCGCAAGAATATTCCAACTAGTTGGCTTGAATTAGCGATTTGTGAGGGTAAAAATCGTCAAGTAAGACGAATGACCGCGAGAGTTGGCTTGCCAACTCTGCGTTTAATTCGTGCTGCCATTGGTGGGATTAAGCTAGCTGATTTAACACTAGGTACTTGGCGTGAAATCAGCTCTGCAGAGTTTATACAGCAATTTAATTGAAATTATAGGTAGTTACAATCGGAGAGCGTTTTAAATCTTGATCATTAAACGCTTCATAAAACGATAGACTTAAAAATCCGCCAGCCAAGTTAAATACTTGTGTATAGCCGAGATTTTGTAACATTAATACCGCGTTATAACTGCGTTGACCGCTGCGACAATGGATGTAAATTGGCTGATCGCGTGGTAATTCATTTACCCGTGTTCTTAATTCACTGAGTGGAATATGCAAAGAATTAATAATTCGCCCTTTGGCTAATTCAGCCGCTTCACGAACATCCAGAATCAAGGCGTCTTGCTGCACTAGTTCGCGGACTTGAGCAACGCTAATTTGTTTAAAACGATTCTCAAGTAAATTTGTGGCAACATAACCAGCCATATTAACAACATCTTTGGCGGTGCTAAATGGTGGGGCATAGCATAATTCCAAATCGATTAAATCCTGCACGGTTGCGTTAAATTTAATCGCCGTTGCAATTACATCGACACGCTTATCGACATTGCCTTTGCCGATGGCTTGAGCACCAAGCACACGACCTGTGACTTTTTCAAAGAGTAATTTAAAAAACATGGTGTGATTAGTTGGCATTAGGCTAACTTGATCGTTAGGGGTAATCATAACAATCTCGTAGTCAATTTTCATTTTAGTTGCTTGAATGAAGCCTTCGGTTAACCCAGTTGAGGCAGCGTTATAATCAAAAATTTTGATACATGATGAGCCAAGGTAACTTAAGTTTTTAAATTCTTTACCATTAATATGATCTGCAACGCCACGCGCTTGAATTTGCGCAGGCCAAGCCAAGGCTAATTTAAATTTATCCTCAAAGAGTGCGCCACTAACTTCAATCGCATCACCAACTGCGTAGATGTCTGGATCGTTGGTTTGACATGCGTCATTTACGGCAATTGCACCAGTTTTACCAATGGTTAGTTCGGCTTGTTTGGCTAAATCGGTTTCAGGTGCAACGCCAATTGCCATGATTACCACATCGGCAAGCACTGTTTTGCCTGAGCCAAGAATAACTTGATCTTGAGCAAAGGAGTCAACTTTATCATTTACAATTAGATCAATCCCGTGATCACTCATTTCTTTATGGAGAATTTGCACCATATCATAATCAAACGTGCGCATAATTTGTGGCATGGCTTCAATTAAACTCACTTTATAACCAGCTTCACGAAGATTTTCGGCTACCTCAACCCCAATAAATCCGCCGCCGATAACCGCAATATTGCGTGGCGCATGCTCAAGAATAGATTGTTTTAATTTAGTAATATCAACGACATTTCTAACCGTGAAAATATTCACGAGTTCTTTGCCTGGAATTGGTGGCACAATTGGTTTTGCGCCTGGCGATAGGATTAATTTATCATAATGTTCGGTATAAATTTCATTGGTGAGGACATTCTTTACGCTAACGGTTTTATTTTTGCGGTCAATCGCAATCACTTCATTGTTTACACGGGCTTGAATATTATACTGTTTAAGGAATTTTTCGGGCGACATTAAAACTAAACTGTCGGCATTTTGAATTGTCTCGCTCAAATAGTAGGGAAGACTACAGTTGGAAAATGAGACGTGTGGTCCGCGCTCAAACATAATAATTTGGTCGTCTTCACTTTGGCGACGTAAGCGCGCGGCGGCAGATGCTCCACCTGCGACTCCACCTACGATGAGTATTTTTTGTGTCATGTTAAGATCCTAAAAGGAATAAAATATTGTTGATGACAGTATTTTAGAATAAACTAATATACATTGTCAACTAGTATATTTAAGGAAAATCTATATTAACAAGTGTGAAATAAGTAATATATTGAAGTGAAGGATGATTTTACGCTGATTACTGAGTTTGTTAGCGGTGGGTGAATGATGAGTTCGAGTCAATTAATTTAAAAAACCACCCTGAAAAGAGTGGTTAGCGTAAAAATAATTTACCCAGAAATCAGTTTAGTATTCATTCTGTTCAAAAACCGTTTGCGCACGACCCACAATTAATGGATCAACTTGACCAATTTGAGCAACATCTTTTTTAGCATAAGGTATTTTTTGTAAAATAAAGCGTAAGCCATTTAAACGAGCGCGTTTTTTACAATCCGATTTAATTACCGTCCATGGTGCATCAGCGGTATCCGTTGCAAAGAACATTGCTTCTTTAGCTTTAGTGTAGCTATCCCATTTGTCTAATGAAGCTAAATCTACTGGAGATAATTTCCATTGTTTCAATGGATGAACTTGACGTTCTTTAAAACGGCGATGTTGTTCTTTTTGACTAACCGAAAACCAGAATTTAATTAAATGGATTCCACTACGCGATAACATCCGCTCAAATTCAGGCGCTTGGCGCATAAATTCATTGTATTCTTCATCGCTACAAAAACCCATTACACGTTCAACACCCGCACGGTTATACCATGAACGATCAAAAAGTACAATTTCACCCGCAGTCGGTAAGTTTTGGATATAACGTTGGAAGTACCATTGACCACGTTCGGTTTCAGTGGGCTTTTCAAGCGCAATTACACGTGCACCACGTGGATTTAAATTTTCCATGAAGCGTTTGATGGTACCACCTTTACCAGCGGCATCACGACCTTCAAATAAAATCACAACTTTTTGCCCAGTTTCTTTAACCCACGCTTGAAGTTTTAGTAATTCAATTTGTAAACGATATTTTTGTTTTTCGTAGTTTTTACGTGACATCAGGTTTAGGTAAGGGTAAGCACCTTTGCGCCAATCTTTAGCCAAAATTTCATCGGGGTTTAGTTTGCTGTTACGTAGATCATTTTTGTTACTGTTTTTTAAAACTAGATCGCGGACAGCAGCAACATCATCGGGTGAAAGACCTTCTAAAATCGCTTCAATTGATTCCATTAGATCATCTTTTTCACCAACTTGAGCATGAGCTACAATATCTGCCATCGCTGATAGATTGCCTTCTTGTGCTGCTAAAATTGATTTCGATACGCGAAAATTTTCAATACCAGTATGAGTTTGATTTGGAATTACATCGCCTGCAGAAACTTTACGAATGCTGGCGGCATCTTCATTTTGAGCTTCAACTGCATTGAAAGTAGGTTTAGCTTTAATAGCTTTAGGTGGAGTCGCTTTTTTACGAGCAGGAGCCAGTTTGGGTTTATTAGTTTTTTCCATGGTAGTCCTTCTTAATTGTAGAGTAATAAAAGTTAATGAAAAATTTAGACAAAAATATTTGCCAAAATAAGTGTGTTTATTCAAGTGCTTAATGCCAATATTGTAGCATAAATGCTGAATAAATATGCGCTTATTTAACAGGTGCGAGCTATTGTTTGACAGTAGCATAAAGTGCAAAATTAGTTGAGATGATTATGCATTAGCTCTAATTTTGTCGGACAAAATATTTGTAGAACTGAGTTGAGGATAAATTGTTTTAAGCCAAAGCCGCTAAAATATATTTAAGCGCTACCGCGATTAATAGTAAACTGGCAATTGGACGAAACATATTGCGTAAACTGCGATTACCAGAACAAATGGCATCAAGTGCATGATTAATTCCAGATAAAAACAAAAAGGTGCATAAGACACTCAATAAGGCTAAATGCGCCATTACGCCCCAGCTTAGTAACGTGGCAAGAATAGATACAATTGCTAAAGATAAATTATTTATGGCTGATTGTTTTTGATAGCGTCCACTGTCGGTATA
>JAIETT010000302.1 GCA_019744945.1 Burkholderiales bacterium | reverse complement strand
TAATCAAATTACTCGCGCGGATTTACCAAAGTATATTACCGAGTCGATTGGTGTACCAAACTAGTTTAATACTTATATTTAATAGCCGTGTTGCAGTTATCTTTGGTGTGTGGCAAGCTTGTTGTGGCTTTATCTGCGCTAAGCTTAATGTGGATGTTCTAATTCCGTAAGATAATTTATGTAAGAGCAAACAGAATGGTTATTTAATGCGATGGAATATTTTAAATTGCTGCATTTCAGCTTTGCGTATTAATACCACAATTTCAACAATGCGATCGTGATATAATCCATACTAACAATGATGTTATGTTCTAATTGTTGTTAGGTATAATTTTGATTAATTTTTAATTAAGGTCAAATATGGAAACGGCACAGCAGAAACAGGCTCTTAAATTTAACTCCTTTGATTGGGGTTGGCTCGTAATTAGTTTTGGAATGGCTCTTGGTGCAGGTATTGTGTTGGTACCAGTTAGTGTTGGCGTAGTTGGTTTAGTCGCATTTTTATGGGTGGCATTATGGGCTTATCCAGCTATTTACCTCTTTCAAAAATTGTATATGAATACTTTATTTGAAAATGACACTGCAAAATGTTATTCGGATACCATCGCAGATTTAATTGGTAAAAAATGGGGTAGCCTTTTAGGGATACTTTATTTTATTATGATGGCGATTTGGACGATTATTTATGGAATGTTAGTTTGTTCTTCCATTGCACATTATTTGTATCAATTTCATATTGTGAGTGATCCTAATCTCTTAAGTAATGCATTTTTTACCTTAGTTGTAATGAGTGTTTTAGTCTTTATCGGTTGTAAAAGTGAGAAATTACTATTTAAAATTTCTGGAGTGGTTTCAGTTCTTTTATTAGCCTGTGTTTTACTGGCTGCGATCATGGTTTTACCCTATTGGAAATTTTCGAATGTTACATATATTCCTCAGGGGATTAAATTTGTAACTAGTACTACTGTGATGTTTCCTTTTGCTTTAACTACAATTCTGTTTATTCAATCGTTAAGCCCAATGGTAATGTCTTATCGGACCAAATACGCTGATCGCCAATTTGCGCAGAAGAAAGCTATTTCAACGATGCGCTTGGCATTATTTATTCTAGCGACAATTGTTTTATTTTATATCATTGCATTTGCTGGAATCATTTCGCAAAACGAAGCAATTTTAGCTAAAAATCAAAATGAATCAGTGTTCATGATTATTCAAAAAATGAATTACAGTAATCCATTAATTAATGTATTAGGTATTTTTATTAATATCTGTGCCGTATTAGCTGCATTTTTGAGTATCATTACTGGTATGCGTGAAGGTGTGCGCGGTATTCTGCTGAATCTTATTCGTGGAATTGGCAAAGATGGTGCAATAGTCAAAAGCCCTGTTTTTGAAGTAATTATTGGGGTGATTATTGTCTTAATGACTTGGCTCTCAATAGTTTTTCAAGTTCCGATTTATAAATTAGTGCCGTTATGTGGTCCAATTTTTGGCATTATCGGCTGTTTAATGCCAGCCTTTCTGGTTTATAAAGTACCTGCATTGTATAAATATAAAGGCTTAACGGTTTATTATATTGTTTATGTTGGGCTTATTTTATGTATTTCGCCGCTATTAATGAAAGCGATGTAGGAAATACAAAATCTTAAATTTATATAGAAGGTGAATGAAGATGACACAGATTACGCAAGAGTTAATTGTTAAAGTAATTGATTTACTGAATAGTGAAATTATTCCAGCTGAGGGCTGTACGGAACCAATTGCAATTGCCTATGCTGCGGCTAAGGCGACTGCGGTGCTTGGGCAAAAACCTGAAAAAATGCAGGTATTTATTTCTGGCAATATTATTAAAAATGTGAAAAGCGTGGTGGTTCCCAATAGTGGCGGCATGGTTGGAATTGGTGTTTCGGCTGCGATGGGGGCTTTTGCAGGTAATCCAGATAAGGAATTAATGGTAATTTCTGAAGTAAGTCCAGCTCAATTAGAAGAGGTTAAAACTTTCTTAGACAAACATGCAATTCATATTCAAAATTCAAAAAATAAGCTTAAATTGTATATTAAAGTTAAGGTTTTTGCAGGCAACGAGTCGGCCAGCGTGGAAATGAAAAATAGTCATACCAATATTACCGAAATTGTAAAAAATGATGAAGTGTTACTACATAAATCTGATGCAGATAATGCCTGTACTCCTGAAGATGCTGCCGCAATTTTATCGGTACAGCTGATTTATGATTTGGCTAAAACAATTGAAATTAGTTTAATTAAAAGCTTATTTGATCGGGTAATTACCTGTAATTTAGCGATTGCAAATGAAGGCTTAATTCATGATTATGGTGTAAACATTGGTCGGAATATTCAGCAAAGTATTGATAGCGGTTTTTATGGTGATGATATTCGTAATCATGCAGCCAGTTTAGCCGCCGCGGGCAGTGATGCGCGTATGGGTGGTAGTCCAATGGCGGTTATGACAACTGCGGGTAGCGGTAACGTTGGATTGTCGGCATCATTGCCTGTAATTACCTATGCACGCGAACGCGGTAAAACGGCAGAACAATTATATCGTGCGCTGTTTTTCTCGCATCTTACGACTGTGCATATTAAATCAAAAATCGGACGTTTATCTGCTTATTGTGGACCAATGTGTGCCGCGGCTGGTGTGGCTGGTGCAATTGGGTTGCTAAATGATTTTAGTTATACGATTATTGCCAATGCAATTATTAATACTTTGGCTGGTGTTTCTGGAATTTTATGCGATGGCGCAAATTCGTCGTGTGCGGTAAAAATTGCCAATGGAACATATGCGGCGTATGATGGTATTGCGATGGCGGCTAATGGGAATGTGATTACTGCTGGAGATGGCGTAGTTGCTGGTGATGTAGAGGAAACCATCCGAAATATTGGTGAATTAGCTCAAAAAGGCATGCAAGAAACAGATGATGTAATTTTAGATATTATGACGCGCGATGAAAATTAGTCGAGGCATCCTAGGGTATTTTTAAGTACGTGGTTTTTGTTGCGGTTAATTAAGTTTGACAAGTGCTATATATTTTATTACAATACGCGACGTAATGCAAGCTATTATATGTTTGCGATTAACTGATCTGATTGATAAAAAATTTATCTATAAACCTTAATGGTGCATAGATTTAGATTTACTAAATTAATCTTGAATATAATAATTTTAGGTAAATTAGCCTTAATTTTTTGAAAGAACTTTACTATGAAAAAAATTCTTATTGCAATAATTGCTTCATCTGCTGTTTCATTGGCTTTTGCTGCGCCTGTAGCATCTCAAGCAGCTACTCAAACTGCACCTAAATTTGATAATACGCAAATGAAATGTGGCGAAACCACTTTAAAAGATGGCGCTAATACAGATACATTAACAGGTATTTGTAAAGGTTTTAAATTTGGTAAAGGTAAAGCTGGATTTATCGATGAAAATTCTGGTAAACAAGTGATGTGTCAAGAGAAAAAAGGCAAATTAATCTTGTCAAGCTGTCAAGCAAAACAATAAGTTAATTAGATTTGGCTAACGAAGGACAACGCATTTAGCTTTAGTTCTAAGTTAGCTAGATGTTAAAAAAGAGTTGATTTAATCAACTCTTTTTTATTGGTTTAATCTATTATTGTTAATTTTGGTTTAGATTACCCATTTTAAACAATGACTGACTGACGTATTTGTGTATTTATCTTATTTGCTCAGCCTATTTAATTCTGTGTTAACTATTAATTGGAATTAAGTGATAATCTTAAACTCAAAAGTTTGATTGAGGAAATTGAGGTTATCAATCGTCAACATAATTTCGCTGCCCTGTGGCTGTGCTTTGGTTTGCGTGCTAACATCCAGTGTAATCGGCACTCCATCGAGCTGAACATTGTTGCGATAAGTGAAGGTTGCTTTAATTTGGTGAATATTTTCTTGTTCTAAATAGCGCAATGACCAATAACGCTCGATACTATCTTGAAATTTCAAGTAAGCACTATAGGTTTCATCAAAATTTTCAACCACATTTGCCACCGCAAAGTCAGTCGCACTGAGCGGCTTTTGTTTGGTAATTAGGCTAATAATTTGCGCTTGATTGACTAAATCTACTGCCCGACGCAGTGGAGAAGTTGCCCAAGTATAATAATCGACATTTAATCCGGTGTGTGAATTAGGAGTTAGTGTCATTGTAACTGGCTGCATTGGTTGTTTCACCCGATAAATTGCTGGAATAAAGGCATTAGTCAACAAACGTCCCCAGCTACAATTGGCTAAAATCATTAATTCGCTAACTAATTTGTCAATTGGGTTGCCACGAATGCGCGGCTTAATCTGAATTTGGGTATCGATAAAA
>JAIETT010000149.1 GCA_019744945.1 Burkholderiales bacterium | reverse complement strand
CCACATTCCACTAATAACGAATAAGCCCGAAAAACTAACTCAGCAAATTTAATATGTTCAAATTCAATATATAAATCACAGTGCGGCAAGTGTCCACTTTCTTGATTCTCTAATTCACCTTGTTTATTTACCAAGTAAATTGGCACTATTTCATTTTGATAAAATCCATACCAGCTAAATTCATTAGTAATAAAATTTTGTTTGTGTCGGTATTGTTTAATAAATCCAAGGCTAACTATTGGCTGGTGGTGAACATCTAAAGGAATATAACTATCATGAAAAAATACCTCTAACAGTTTTTCTGAATGTTCACTATTTATCTGAATATAATCAAGGTATTGGTATAGTGGAATTAGTAATTTATGTTTGTGTCGTGCTGGGTAACTAATATGCAATACATCAGCTAAATCACGAAAAACCAATAAATTAAATTGGTGATCGTTAAATTGCGTGGACGTTCGATGTACTACCCACCAGCTGTTTAGCTCTGATTCTTGGATTTTTGCGAGTAGGTGAGATTCAAATGGGGCATTATTTCGTGATTTGGGTGTTGTGGTAAATAGGGTAACTTTGTTTGCCATGATAAAAATTCCTTATAAATATAATATTTACAAGGCTAAAGATGTGGGTATTGAGCATATAACTAAATTATGTTATAATGCAGTACCTGCATAGTTTTAGCCTTGTTAGCATAGTTTTAACCTTGTTAGGCTGTCAAATTCGTTTTTGTGATAAGTTTGGCGACGTTCCACAAAAACAATTTAGTAAAATAGAGCTGCTATATTCTCAAATATAGTGGCTCTTTCAATTCTTAATCATGCTGTTTGTTCCTTTCTTGGATTCTTGCAATTTTGTTCTAAAAATTCCTGCACTGTCGATAATTTCCATAAACGTTTTTTATGTTGAGTGATCACAAAATCAGCGTGGCAAAATTCATTTTCTATAATCATACGATCTAAACAGCTAATACTTACCTTAATGTAGGTACAAACTTGTTTAGCATCCATTAACGTATCTTTATTATCCATTTGGGCTTTTATCCTTGAAAAAATGGTTATTTGGTGGGTGTAAGTTAGTAAATTATACGTGTAGTATTTTATTCTGTCAACTATTGTAATATTGTAACGGTTGCGGCTATGCATAATGCCACCTATTTATTTTACCAAATAAACAACACATTTGAATAAAAAATAAAACATATTTTATGATAAATTGCACTGCCTTATTTTGCTGTTTATAGTCCATCAAATTATTTTTTAGACTAAAGAGTACTACAAAAATGGTTGTTTGTTTTATTAACCATTTGTTATATTGGTTTATTTTGGATGTGTGTTACAGGTAACACGCCTAACTTATTGATTTAGTTGGTTTAGCTGTAAACCAATAGTGAAATATCCTGCCTAAAAACAACAAATTTTTAGATATATTTAGCAAACTATTTTTTAAAAACTTTCAAAATAACTACTCATTTGATTAATTTATCTAAATAATCCGCCCAACCTTGCAGCATTTCGCAGCGTTCCTCTAGCATATCATCATGCTGGTAGTGTTTGGCTGTGCCTTGTATGCGGTGGTTCGTTGCTTTCTCAATTAGTTCTAACCTATATTTAAGCCCAGATAGTCGGCTGCTAAAGGTACGGCGTAGATCATGAATAGTTAGCTCAGTGATTTTAGCCAAATCTGTAACTTTGTTAAAATAAGTTAATAAAGTTCTAATACTTAAATGCTGATCGGTTTTCATGCCATAAAATATGTATTGATTAATTCGCTGCGTAGCTAGTTCCTCAAATAGGGTAATGGCTTGTGTTGGTAGCTTTATCAGTAAATCATCGCCTGATTTAGTATCAGTTAGTAAAATTGTTTGTTTAGCTTGATTGTAATAACTCCATTTAAGCGTGGCTAGTTCTGATTTACGTGTGCCAAGTAATAAAGTTAACTTAATAAAATGATGGTAGCGTATATCAATTAAACCGCTTGCATAAGCTTGTTCTAATGCTGCTAAGAATATAACTAACTCATCAATAGACAATGTGCGCTCTCTAATTTTCTTAGTCTTGTACTCATTGGGGATAGTTAATCTATCAAATAGATTATTATTGATCATGTGGGTTTGATAAGCGAATGTGCAAAGTTGTTTTAACTTTTGCAATACTATGTTGGCTTGACGGTGATTACCATTATCAATAATAGGCTGTATGATAGTATTCCATGCCATTTTATCGGTTATTTGTTCGATTGGTAGATTAGCTAGCTTGCTAAGGTGATTGTTGTACATGCCCATTAGCTTTTCACGGGTGAGGGGTTTAATGGTTGCTGCGGTTAACCATTTATCAAATATTTGTTTAAGTGTGATTAAGCTTAGTTCGCGCTGTTTTGCCGCTTCAATTGGATTTACACCCGTTTTAACTTGCGCCATGAGTTCCGCTGATTTTAACCTAGCTTGCAATAATGTCATGGCAGGATAGTGACCGATTACGGTATTTGAAAATTTATAACCAGATTTAACTAAGTCATCATTAAGGGCTATTCTATAACGCCACGCGCTGCTACCTGTCTTGGTATGCACACGTAACCACAAGTTATTGCCGATGGCATAATAGACATATTTTTTAGTAGTGTCTTTTTGTGCCTGACGAATATAGGCTTGTATAGATTTGTCTGTAATTTTCATTTTTTAATTAACTCTTAACCTTAAAGGTGGGTATAGTGGTGGGTATAGATATTTGATATTCTTCTATACCCACTAAGAGCTAATTATATAGTATTATGGCATGTAAGTGTTGATTTAATTGATAAAAAAATGTTAGCTAGGCAGCGTTATTTATAAATACCCTCTTTCCAATGACGGCGGCATACTGACACATAACGGGTATCAATTTTTTTTAGATCATCATCATCAACTACCACTTGGCTACCTTCTTTAATCGCTACGCCATCACGTACCAGCATATTAAAATTTGCTTTGCGACCACAATGGCAAATTGTTTTTACTTCTTCAAGCGTATCTGCAATTGCTAAGAGAGTGCTTGCGGCTGGAAAAACTTGTCCACGATAATCGGTGCGTAAACCATAACAAATCACTGGTACATTTAGATAATCGGCTACATCTGATAATTGCATAATTTGTTCTGGATTAAAGAAATGAATTTCGTCAACTAAGACACAGGCGGTAGTTTGTTCTTGCATATGTTGTTTGACTAATTCAAATAAATTATCCTCTGTAGTTGTTGAGAGAGCTTCTTTATCAAACCCAATTCGCGACTTAACTTTATTATCACCCGCACGGCGATCTACGCTCGAGGTAATTACTAAGGTGTGCTGTCCACGATCCTCATAGTTATAAGCAACTTTGAGTAAATCTAAGGTTTTTCCAGCATCCATGGCGGAATAACGAAAATAAAGTTTTGCCATTATTTAGTACCAAAAATTCGATCGCCAGCATCGCCAAGACCAGGCACAATATATTGATGATCATTTAATTTTTCATCAATTGATGCGGTGTAAATTGCTACATCAGGATGGGCGGCTTGTACTTTGGCAATACCCTCAGGCGCAGCCAAAATACACACAAATTTAATATTACTCGCGCCACGAGCTTTTAGTGCATCGATGGCTAAAATTGCCGAACCGCCTGTGGCTAACATCGGGTCTAAGACAAATACATCGCGGACTTCGATATCGCTGGGTAATTTGCAGTAATATTCGATCGGTAAATGGGTTTCTGGATCACGGTACATTCCAATATGTCCAATTTTAGCATTGGGAACAAAATCTGCAATTGCATCTGCCATTGCCAAACCAGCCCGTAAAATTGGGATTAACGCAAGTTTACGTCCCGCTAGAACTGGGGATTTAGTTTTAGCAACTGGGGTTTCAATATCAATTAGCTCTGTACGAATATTGCGCATGGCTTCATAGCCTAGTAATTGCGAAAGTTCATGAGTTAATTCGCGAAAAGCCTTAGTTCCAGTCTCTTTATCGCGCATAATGGTTAATTTATGTTGAACTAATGGGTGGCTAATAACATGAATATTCTGCATTCTATTTTCCTTCTGTTTCAGTAATTAAGGGTAAACAATTTAATTGGTGCTGATTGCTCTCATCTAAGAAGACATTCGCAATGCAGTCGTTTTGGAGTGAAATTAAACCATGATATAGATTATCAGCTTGATAGAAATCAATAATAATACCAACCTCTTGATTGTCTAAATTGTGGCTAACAACGCTCTGACCAATTTGTGGTGCGACTTGGCTGGTGAATTTAGCCATACGGCGTTTGATTTTGCCCAAATAATGTGTGCGTGCGACAATTTCTTGTCCCGTATAACAGCCTTTTTTAAAGTTAATTCCGCCGATTAGATCAAAATTAACCTGTTGAGGAATGATTTTTTCCTGTGTATCGAGATAAATCATCGGGAAGGGTA
>JAIETT010000015.1 GCA_019744945.1 Burkholderiales bacterium | reverse complement strand
AGAGTAATTTTAAGGGAATATAAAGTGGTAAAATTTACCAAAAGTCAAACTTGGTTAGTAACTGGTTGTGCGGGGTTTATTGGCTCAAATGTGTTAGAGCGTTTATTGCGTAATGATCAAATTGTGGTCGGTTTAGATAATTTTGCCACAGGCTTTCAACATAATTTAGATGAAGTGCGTAAATTAGTTGGTGAAGAGAAATGGCAAAGATTTTCTTTTATTCAGGGCGATATTCGCGATTTTGCAACCTGTGTTCAAGCCAGCCGTGGTGTAAATGTTATAATTCATCAAGCCGCGCTAGGTAGTGTTCCTCGTTCGATAAATGACCCAATTACATCGCATGATGTAAATGTTACAGGCTTTGTGAATCTACTTAAATCCGCAGTAGATAATGGTGTAAAACGGGTAGTCTATGCCTCCAGTAGCTCGGTTTATGGTGATCATCCTGATTTGCCAAAATTTGAAGATAAAATTGGTGCACAATTGTCGCCGTATGCCGTGACTAAATATAGCACTGAGTTGTATGCCAAAGTGTTTGCCAAAACCTATGGTTTAGAGACCTTGGGCTTACGTTATTTTAATGTATTTGGCGCACGTCAAGATCCAAATGGTGCTTATGCTGCGGTAATTCCATTATGGTTTAAGGCTGCACTAAATAATCAAGCGCCGTTAATTAATGGTGATGGCGAAACTAGCCGCGATTTTTGTTATATTGATAATGTGGTTCAAATGAACCTACTGTGTGGTTTAACCGAGAATCCAGCGGCATTGAATCAAGTTTATAACGTTGCGTGTGGTGAACAAACTAGTCTGAATCAGTTGTTTGGCTACATTAAAACCTTGGTTAATCCTAATACAAATTTAGAACCAGTTTATCGTGAATTTCGCCAAGGTGATGTGCGTCATTCATTAGCAGACATTTCTAAAGCGCAAGAATCAGTTGGTTATAACCCTGAGTTTGATATTTTAACTGGTTTACAGAAAGCCTCTGCCTGGTATACAGAGTTTTTTACAAAGCCAGTATAATTGAAAAAGATCTTATTTATTGATAATACCGCTCATCACCTCTATGGTCAATTGCATCATTTGAATGCCTTGCGTAATGCAGGCTATCAAATTGAGGTTTTGATTCCTGATGATGGTCGGTATTTTAATGAATTACAAGGCTTGGGCTTTAACTGTTATAATAATGTTAGATCGTGGAGTGGTGTGAATCCACTACAAGAACTGGGGTTGTTGTTGTTATTGCGTCGAATAATAAAACAAATCCAGCCAAATTTAATTTGCTCGTTTACGATTAAACCAAATCTATATGCTGCGATAATTACCCGTCAACTAAAAATTCCTATAATTGCTAATATTACAGGTCTTGGAACGTTATTTATGCGAAAAAAACTTCAAGCTAGGTTTGCCATCGTATTATATCGTTATGCGTTTAAAAAGGTCACACAGGTTTTTTTCCAAAATTCAGATGATTTTAAGTATATTCAGCAGCTCAATATTTTGAATAACGACACGTCGGTTGAGGTATTGCCTGGATCTGGGGTTGATTTAAGTGGTTTTCCATATGTTGTGAACGTTAATGATAGCCATAAATTAATTTTCTTATACTCAGGTCGCTTGATTCGTGATAAAGGTATCTATGAATTAATTAAGGCTTTTAAAATAGTTAAGTCAAAATTCCCTCAGGTTAAATTAAAATTTATCGGTAATTATTTTCCAGCCAATCCTAGCGCAATTAATCCAACACAGGTGCAACAATGGATTAGCGATGGCACTATTGAGTATCTTGGAATGGTTGATAATGTTGTAGATGTGATTGCTGGAATTGATTGCATGATTTTGCCCTCTTATCGGGAAGGAATGCCTAGAAGCCTTCTTGAAGCTGCAAGTATGGGGAAGCCAATTATTACAGTTGACAGTGTTGGTTGTAAAGATGTCGTAGAAGATGGTGTGACTGGTTTTTTGGCAAAAGTTAAAGATATTGATTCTCTAGCTGATGCTATGATAAAGTTCATTGAGCTACCATTTGAAAAAAAAGTTGAAATGGGACTAAATGGGCGGCAAAAAATGGAATGCGAATTTGATCAAAAAATTGTGGTAGCTGAGTATTTGGAAGCCGTCAACAAACTTTTAATGTAGTGGCGAGTTTGTTTTAATTTTGCAGGTTTATTGGTTATAGGAATTATTGTGTCAGAATTTAAAATTATATGGGAATTAGCGTTAACTTTTATTGTGTCATTGCTGATGATAAAAGTTATTATCTATACAAGCGATATTCATTCTCAAGTTACATTGGATAATGATTTAGCTGGTGTGCAGAAAATGCATGAGCATGCGGTACCGCGAATTGGCGGCTTGGCTATTTTTGTCAGTATGACCTTCACTGCTTTATATGGTGCGAATATTGGTGCCGCATGGGCTCCTTTTTATGCTGGGTTAATTACTTCATTGTTTTTTGTATTTGTTGGTGGATTAACGGAGGATTTATCTAAAGCGGTGTCGCCAGCTATTCGTATGACTTTTATGGCCGCAGCGGTCGTGTTTGCGGTATTTATTTCGCACACTATGCCAATGGTTCGCCATTTAGCGCATGATAATTTAGATTTGGTTTTAAGTGTCGATGTGTTAGCTTTCGTTGTAACCTGTTTTGCAGTGGTTGGTGTTGCAAATTCATATAATATTATCGATGGCTATAATGGATTGTCTTCAACTGCGGCAATGATAAATTCTTTGGGATTGGCTTATCTGAGTTGGTGTTTAGGTGATATGACGTTGGTGGTTGTGGCAATAAGCTTTACTGCAGCTGTATTTGGTTTTTGGGTATATAATTATCCCCGTGGTAAAATTTTCCTCGGTGATGGTGGTGCGTATTCGATTGGTTTTATGGTTGCGTTTATTAGTATTAATTTAGTAGAGCGCCATGTTGGTCAAATTTCACCTTATGCGGTATTGTTATTAGCCGCGTATCCAATTACTGAAACCGTTTTCACAATTATTCGGCGTAAATTTGTGCATAAAACTAAAGCCACGCAACCAGATAATCTGCATTTGCATCAGTTGGTTTTTGAACGTTGCCTACCTCGCAATTCACCGATATTGTATCGTAATGCGCGTGTTATGCCACTGATGTTAATTATAATTACTCCGCCAACAGTGGTTACGTTACTGTGGTATAAAAGTAGTTTAATTATGCTACTTGGTTTATTGGGGTATATTGGTTACTATACCTATTTCTATTTGTGTTTGGTTAGATTTAAAACGCCCAAAATATTAAACTTTAATGCTAAATTATTAACTAGAAAATATCCACAAATTTAATATGGGTTATACTATAATATTGTACTCATTTTTTAGGAGAATACTCGATGCATAAGCGTATCGTTTCATTAGTTGGCTTAGGTTATGTTGGCTTACCTGCGGCAGTGGCCTTTGGTAAACAAAAACAATGTATTGGATTTGATATTAATCCACAACGAATTTTAGAACTTAAGCAGGGTTTTGATCGCACTGAAGAAACCACGGCTGAAGATTTAGCCACGACAGATATTTTATATACTTGTGATCTAAATGAGTTAAGTAAAGCCGATTTCCATATCGTAGCGGTACCTACTCCTGTAGATAATGCACATGTACCAGATTTAACTCCGGTGATAAAAGCTTCAATTACGGTGGGTAAAGCACTTAAAAAGGGTGACATAGTAGTTTATGAATCAACGGTTTATCCAGGAGTTACCGAAGATATTTGTATTCCGCTTTTAGAGCGCGAGTCTGGTTTACGTGGTGGGATAGATTTTACCGTTGGTTTTTCACCAGAGCGGATTAATCCAGGTGATAAAGAACGGAGTTTTACGACTATTCATAAAATTGTTTCAGGTCAAGATCAAGCAACCTTAGATATTGTGGCTGCTGTATATGGCTCAGTAGTTACCGCTGGTGTGCATAAAGCTAGTTCGATTAAAGTTGCTGAGGCCGCCAAAGTTATTGAAAATTCACAACGTGATTTAAATATTGCGTTTATGAATGAATTATCGGTGATTTTTGATCGGATGGGAATTGATACTGAAGAAGTTTTGCAAGCCGCAGGAACAAAGTGGAATTTCTTACCATTTCGTCCAGGTTTAGTCGGCGGTCATTGTATCGGTGTTGATCCATACTATTTAACCTATCGGGCTGAGCAATTAGGTTATATCCCGCAAGTTATTTTGGCTGGTCGGCGTATCAATGATAATATGGGGCGTTACGTGGCGCGCAAAGGCATTAAATTAGTCTTGAAGCATGGTTTAGATTTTGCTAATTTGCAAGTCGGTTTGCTAGGGTTTACGTTTAAAGAAGATTGTCCAGATGTGCGTAATACCAAAGTAATTGATATTATTAATGAACTTAAAGACTATAATGCGCAAGTTTATTGTTGTGATCCCGTTGC
>JAIETT010000123.1 GCA_019744945.1 Burkholderiales bacterium | reverse complement strand
GCAACGGGATCACAACAATAAACTTGCGCATTATAGTCTTTAAGTTCATTAATAATATCAATTACTTTGGTATTACGTACATCAGGACAATCTTCTTTAAACGTGAACCCTAACAAACCAACTTGCAAATTAGCAAAGTCTAGACCATGTTTCAAGACTAATTTAATTCCTTTGCGCGCCACATAACGCCCCATATTATCATTGATGCGCCGACCAGCCAAAATAACTTGTGGGATATAACCTAATTGTTCAGCCCGATAAGTTAAATAATATGGATCAACACCAATACAATGACCGCCGACTAAACCGGGACGAAATGGCAAGAAATTCCATTTGGTTCCTGCCGCCTGTAAAACCTCTTCGGTATCAATATCCATGCGATCAAAAATTACCGATAATTCATTCATAAATGCAATATTTAAATCACGTTGTGAGTTTTCAATAACTTTAGCTGCCTCAGCAACTTTAATTGAACTAGCTTTATGCACACCGGCTGTCACCACTGATGCATACACCGCCGCAACAATATCTAAGGTTGCTTGATCTTGACCAGACACAATTTTGTGGATGGTCGTAAAACTTCGTTCTTTATCACCTGGATTAATCCGCTCTGGTGAAAAACCAACGGTAAAATCAACGCCACCTTTAAGACCTGACTCACGCTCTAAAAGCGGGATACAAATATCTTCAGTAACCCCAGGGTAAACCGTTGATTCATAAACGACGATATCACCTTTTTTAAGTGCTTTACCCACCGTAATTGAGGCTTTTACCACAGGAGTCAAATCTGGCACGTGTGCATTATCTACAGGAGTAGGTACTGCTACGATATGGAAATCGGCCTGACTTAATTCATGCAGATCACAGGTATATAAAATATCTGTCGTGGCTAAATCTTCGGCCGTAGTCTCTTCGGTTCGGTCAAAACCCTGCTTAAGTTCTAAAATTCGCTGTGGATTAATATCAAAACCAATACATTGTTTTTGTTTACCAAAGGCCACTGCCGCAGGTAAGCCAACATAACCTAAGCCAACTAATGAAACAATACGATTATGCATCGAGTATTCTCCTAAAAAATGAGTACAATATTATAGTATAAACCATATTAAGTTTGTGGATATTTTTTGGTTAATAATTTAGCTTTAAAAATTAATATTTTTGGCGTTTTAAATTTAACCAAACATAAATAGAAATAGGTATAGTAACCAATATACCCCAACAAACCAAGTAGCATAATTAAATTACTTTTATACCACAGTAACGCAACCACCTCTGGTGGAATAATTAGAACTAACATCAGTGGCATAACACGCGCATTACGATACAACATCGGTGAATTACGTGGTAGACAACGTTCAAAAACTAACTGATGCAAATGCAGATTATCTGGTTGAGTTGCTTTAGTTTTATGTATAAATTTACGCCGAATAATTGTAAAAACGGTTTCAGTAATTGGATACGCGGCTAATAACAATACCGCATAAGGTGAAATTTGACCAACATGGCGCTCAACTAAGTTAATACTAATGAACGCAATCATAAAACCGATTAAATAAGCTCCACCATCACCAAGGAAAATTCTACCCCGTGGATAATTATATAACCAAAAACCAAATACCGCAGTAGTAAAGCTTAATGACACGACCATCAAGTTCATATCGCCTAAACACCAACTAAGGTAGGCTAAACCTAAAGAGTTAATCATTGCAGAAGTTGAAGATAAACCATTATAGCCATCAATAATATTATATGAGTTCGATACTCCGACTACAGCAAAACACGTTATAAAAAAAGCCAACACATCAACGCTTAAAACTAGATCTAAATTAGCATGAGCTAAATGGCGAACCATTGGCAGTGTGTGCGAAATAAATACCGCAAACATGACCGCTGCGGCCATAAAAGCCATTCGAAGAGCAGGTGAAACCGACTTGGATAAATCCTCAGTTAGACCTCCAACAAATACAAAAAACAAAGAAGTGATTAAACCTGCATAAAAAGGAGCCCATGCAGCCCCAACATTAGCGCCATAAAGAGCGGTAAAAGTCATGCTAACAAAAATAGCCAAACCGCCAATCCTAGGCACTGCATGCTCATGCATCTTTTGCACACCTGATAAGTCACTATCTAATGTCACTTGAGCATGAATATCACTAGTATAGATGATAACTTTGATCATTAATAATGACACAATGAACGTTAAAGCTAACTCCCACATTATAATTTCCCTAACCTATATATATTCAAAAAACTACTACTCGTAACATAACAAAAAAATAACAAACTTAGTTACTCTGCCTTAAAAGTTTATTTACAACTTCTAGATATTTATTAACCACAATTGTTTGATCAAACTCACGTTCCATTTTTCGCCGCCCATTTAGACCCATTTCCACTTTCTTGTCAAATGGTAGCTCAATAAACTTTATCATTACATCCGCTAACGTACTAACATCTTTAACTTTTGCTAAAAAACCAGTTACACCATCTTCTATGACATCTTTACACCCAATACTATCAACTGTGATAATTGGTTTCCCCATACTTGAAGCTTCGAGAAGACTCCTTGGCATCCCCTCCCGATAAGATGGCAAAATCATGCAATCAATTCCAGCAATCACCTCTACAACATTATCAACCATCCCAAGATATTCAATAACACCGTCACTTACCCATTGTTGCACCTGTGCAGGACTAATTGCGCTAGGGTTAGCAGGGAAATAATTACCAATAAATTTTAACTTAACCTGGGGGAATTTTGACTTAACTATTTTAAAAGCCTTAATTAATTCATAGATACCTTTATCACGAATCAGTCTACCAGAATATAAAAAGGTTACCCCTACGGAACTATCCTTAGCGATCGCAATATATGGGAAGCCATTTAAATCAACTCCAGAACCAGGTAGTACCTCTACTATAGTTTCATTATTTAAAATATTTAACTGTTGAATATACTTAAAATCATCTGAATTTTGGAAAAAAACCTGTGAGACATTTTTAAACGCATACCGATATAATGCAACTGCAAACCTAGCGTGAAGTTTTTTTCGCATAAATAACGTTCCAAGACCTGTAATATTAGTAATTATAGGAATTTTCAGTTGACGGGTAATTATCGCAGCATATAGATTTGGTTTGATCGTAAAAGAGCAAATCAAATTTGGTTGGATTTTTCTTATTATTCGACGCAATAACAATAATAAACCCAACTCCTGCACTGGATTCACCCCACGCCAAGACGTTATATTGTTGTGGCAGTGAAATCCTAAATTTTCTAATTTATTAAAATACCTACCGTCATCAGGCACCAAAACCTCAACAATATACCCCGCACTCCGTAAGGCGTTTAAATGATGTAACTGCCCATACAAATGATGCGCAGTATTATCAATAAATAAAATTTTATTCAACTACTCTGACTTTGTAAAAAACTCAGTATACCATTCAGAAGATTTCTGTAGACCAGTTAAAATATCAAACTCTGGATTATAACCAACTAACGTTTGCGCTTTTGTAATATCGGCTAGAGAATGTCGTACGTCACCTTGGCGAAATTCACGATAGATGGGTTCTAAATCCGTATTAGGATTAACCAAAGCTTTAATATAACCAAATAATTGATTCAGACTAGTTCGTTCACCGCAGGCAACGTTATAAACTTGATTCAATGCCGCTGGATTCTCGGTTAAACCACACAGTAGATTCATTTGCACTACATTATCAATATAGCAGAAATCTCGACTAGTTTCGCCATCACCATTAACCAACGGTGCTTGATTATTTAATGCAGCCTTAAACCATAATGGAATTACCGCAGCATAAGCACCATTGGGATCTTGACGTGCGCCAAATACATTAAAATAGCGTAAACCAAGTGTCTCTAAACCATAGGTTTTGGCAAACACTTTTGCATATAGTTCTGTACTATATTTAGTAACTGCGTACGGCGACAACTGATTGCCTATCACATCTTCATGCTTTGGCAGATCTGGATGATCACCATATACAGAGCTACTTGATGCAAAAACAAAGCGCTTAACTTTATTATCCACAGAAGCTTTTAGCATATTAACAAAACCAGTTACATTCACCTCATGAGAGGTAATTGGATCATTAATCGAACGAGGAACGCTGCCTAATGCCGCTTGATGGATAACAATCTCAACGCCAGAAGTTGCTTGCACACATGTTTTAAAATCGCGCATATCACCTTGAATAAAAGAAAATCTTTGCCATTTCTCTTCACCAACTAATTTACGCACTTCATCTAAATTATGTTGAAATCCGGTGGAAAAATTATCCAAACCAACTACATTTTGATCATTACGTAGCAAGTATTCCAAAATATTTGAGCCAATGAACCCCGCACAACCAGTTACTAACCAAGTTTGACTTTTGGTAAATTTTACCACTTTATATTCCCTTAAAATTACTCT
>JAIETT010000024.1 GCA_019744945.1 Burkholderiales bacterium | reverse complement strand
ATTATTGGATGATTTGGCTGTCTTGATTTATACTTCAGGAACCACTGGTAAGCCTAAGGGAGCGATGTTAAGCTATCGTAATTTGTTATCGATTGTGTATGGCGCATTTGAGCATTTTCAGATTAAAGCTGGTCAAGCTAGATTCATTTGTTATTTACCGATGTTTCACGCCTTTACTTTAGCGGTAACCTTGCTTTTACCTCTTGCTTCGAATAGTGGTTTGGTAGTAGTGCGCTCAATCAGCACCAAGAAAGATTTTAAAAATCTGCTCAAATTGGTCTTAGTTCACCGTTGCCGTTATTTTGCTGGCGTTCCAGATATATTTAGTGCGATGGCGCGCGCCAAATTACCATGGTATTTCCATTGGTTTCATAATGTACGGGGTTGGGTATCGGGTGCCGCACCATTGTCTGAGGATGTTATTCAGCGCTTTAGTGCTAATTTTAAACGTGGGCAGCTGTTACAGGGGTATGGACTGAGTGAATGTGCTTCTGGGGTGTCATTAAATCAACCGTGGGCAAATAAATTCGGTTCGGTTGGGCGTCCGCTGCCAAGTTTTGTGTTGGAGGCTTTTGACGAGGATTCACAGCAATTGCCGCGCGGTGAAGTTGGTGAACTGTGGGTGAAAGGTGATTGTGTGATGCAAGGCTACTTTAATCGCCCTGAAGATAGCGCCGAGGTTCTGGTTGGCGATTGGTTTAAAACAGGAGATATTGGCTATGTTGATGAAAGTGGCTTTATCTACATTGTTGATCGTAAGAAAGATTTGATTATTAATAAAGGTATGAATATTTATCCACGGGAAATTGAAGAGTTTATTTATACCCATGAAAAAGTAAATGCCTGTGCGGTGGTTGGTTTAAAAGACATTGAAGAAAATGAAACTCCAATTGCGTATATCGAGCTAAAAGATGGTGAAAGCGCAACGGAGCGTGAATTTAAAGAGTTTCTTAAACCGTTGTTGGCGCCATTTAAACAGCCGCGCAAGGTTTACTTTATGGATAAATTGCCACGCAATGCTACGGGTAAAATTTTGAAACGTGAGTTACGCGATCTGCAAAAATAATTGAAATAGTTGTGGAGTCTCAGGTATAATACTGGTTCGGCGATGGAGTTCGCCATATAACCGCATTTGCTAATGACTCCTACCTAAATAATACTGAATCAGTTGTTCTGAGTTGTGAAGATACCATGCTAAGTGTTACGCATATTGGTACAATCGCTAACTTTGCTGTTTTATTAGTATCACTTTATAAAGTAGGTTTTCTATGAGCTCAATTTACACTAAATATCCCCAACCTAAATTACATAAACGTATTCGTCATTTAAATAATCGCGATCTAGCCATCTTGTTTGGTGTTTTTGGTGGAGCGATTGTTGCTATTTATGGTATAGAATCAGGACACTTTTCAAATATCGCGGTTCTTGGCACGGCTTTTGGGCGGCATTGGCTGTTTAAAGTTTTAGCCGTAGTGCTGAGCGCTGGAACTTTTGGAAACTTATTAAGTTATGTCGGCTCATGTATCGATATTATAACCAATCATCAAACTATTTTTGATGTATTTAGTAAATGGCGTGAGAGAAAGAACCTTAATCGTTCAGTATAGCAAATAAGAAAAGCTAGGAGTCATTTCCTAGCTTTTCTTATTTAAAATAGTAGTCATTCATGACGCACTGTTAAATTTATTAGTTTTAATATTTTAAAATAACGCTAATCTCAGTACGTCAGTTTAACACTTACGTTCAAATGGGGGATTAGATTAAGCTTATAACACTGGTTTAGCATAAAGATCATAATCTTTGCTGGCGATAATTTCAACTTCAAGAATATCGCCTACTTGAATTTGATCATATTGTCCCATGTTTTTAATATAAATTAATCCATCAATTTCAGGGGCATCATATTTGCTCCGCCCAATCACAAATTTGCGATTAACCTCATCCACAATCATCGTCAGATTAGTGCCAATTTTGGCATTCAATTTAGCTAAACTAATTGCTTGTTGATGCTGCATAAAGCGGTGATAACGTTCTTCCTTAAGCACCTCAGGAACATGTTCGCTTAATTGATGTGCATCAGCGCCATCAACATCAGAATATTTAAAGCAACCGACTTTTTCTAATTGAGCCACACTCAAGAAATCTAAGAGCATTTGAAAATCTGCTTCGGTTTCACCTGGGAAACCCACGATAAAGGTACTTCGAATAGCTAGATCTGGGCATAATTTACGCCAGTTAGCGATACGATCAAGAAGTCCTGCAACATTACCAGGACGTTTCATGGCTTTTAAGATGCGTGGACTAGCATGTTGGAATGGAATGTCCAAATATGGTAGAATTTTACCTGCTGCCATCAGCGGAATTACATCATCAATATGTGGGTAAGGATAAACATAATGTAGGCGTACCCATACGTCAAGTTTAGCTAGTTCTTGGCATAAATCGAGAAATTTGGTTTTAACTGGGCGACCATTATGAAATCCAGTGAGGTATTTTTGATCACTGCCATAGGCGGCGGTATCTTGGGACACGACCAAAAGTTCTTTAACGCCCGCTTGAACCAATTTTTCCGCTTGAGATAAAACCTCGCCAATTGGATAAGAATCCAGTTTGCCGCGCATACTCGGGATAATACAGAATGAACAGGTGTTGTTACAACCTTCGGAAATTTTGAGGTAGGCATAATGTTTAGGGGTTAATTTAACTCCTTGTGGTGGAACTAAATCCGTAAATGGATCATGCGGTCGTGGTACATATTGGTGAATTAGATTTAAAACTTCTTGGGTAGCATGTGGACCAGTTACACCAAGTACATTCGGGTATGCAGTTTCAATTACACCTTCTTTAGCACCAAGGCAGCCAGTTACGATCACTTTACCATTTTCGTTAAGCGCTTCACCAATTGCGGCTAAGGATTCTTCAACGGCACTATCAATAAAACCACAGGTGTTGACAACGACTAAATCCGCTTCGTTATAACTGCTTACAACGTTGTAGCCTGCGGCTTTTAAATGCGTTAAAATAATTTCAGAGTCAACCAAGGCTTTGGGGCAGCCCAAAGAAATAAAACCAATTGTAGCCATAAATTATTTAGATCCTTTTGTTGTGCTAAATGGAAATTTAATCATGCTCATTAAGCTCTCAGCATGAGTTTGAAATTGATCTTTAACTTGCTCTTGCACTTGTAAGAAGTTAGTTGTGCTAGCCGTCAAGTATTCAAAGATATTTTGTTGGACATTTGGTCCACGCTCACTCCAAAATTCTTTCCATAATTCAAGACTCGACGGAATAGACTCCTTTGGGTGGGTAGCCTTAAGTTGTGAGTAAAAGCGTTTTTGGGTTTGGCGCAGAAGATCCATGCCTTGTTCCAAAAATGGGCTAACGGCTGGCTGAAATGCCTTGCCATAAAAGCGAATGATTTGAAATAAGAAATCATTTGAAAAAATTGGGGTTGCATTAACTTCTTCATCGAGAATTATTTGCAACAAAACACTGCGAGTGACATCGACCTCAGATTTTACATCCAGGACTTGAATTATATCCCCATCCATAACCATTTGTTTGATGTCTTCTAAAATAATATACGTACTAGTTGCCGTGTCATAGAGGCGACGATTTTGATATTTTTTGATAAGTCTAAGTTCTGCTGGTTTCTTCATAAGGACCTAACCGAAAAGTTGAAATTGGAATGAAATAAAAATATACTTGACAAGTTATGGTGCAATGCACCATAATAATGTCTGTAAGAAATTGCAGGGTAGTAAAACCACCTATAAATAATTATAGCATAATTTGGGGCTACTATCTGATTTAATATTTTATTTAGGAGAATAAAAATGTTTAAAGCGAATGATCAAATTAAAGTTGAAACTCAAAAAGCCATCGATGTAGCAATGGATTTAGTGACTACGTCAATTCATAGTATTGAAAAATTAACCCATATTCAATTAGAAACTTCACGTCAAATGTTAGCAGAAACAACTCAAGCAATTAAAGAGTTAGCTGGCATCACTGATCCTAAGGAATTAATGGCACGAGTTAACACAATGGCGTCTCAAGCGGTTGAAAAAAATGTTGCTTCAGCACGCGACGTTTTTGATGTGGTTAGTGAAGTTCAAGCTAAACTTAGCCAAGTTACTGAGGGTAATGTCCAAAACTTACAACAAGCGGCTTTAGATTCAGTTGACGGTATGGCTAAATATAATCCAACCGGTGCAGAAGCTGCGAGCGGCTCATTAAAAACGTGGATTAAAAACTCTAATCAAGCCTTAGATGCTTTGAATAAAGTTGCATCCCAAGTTAATGAATTTGCTAACAGCAGTATTAATAATGCAGCTACAGCCACAGTAAAAGCGACTAAAAAAGCTAGTGCTAAATAATTAACTTTAATTAAAGTTAACAACCCGCAAGATTTTGTTTCTTGCGGGTTTTTTTATGCCTTGGAATAATCCTATCTGTCGAGGTATTTTCTGGTAA
>JAIETT010000261.1 GCA_019744945.1 Burkholderiales bacterium | reverse complement strand
TTCGACTTCTAACTATTGTTTTTTGTATTTCTTTACAAACCAACAGCTAGATGCCGCACATTTATTGATTGTTTTTACTTGTTAAAGATCTGTTTTAATTCGTTTTTTTGCTGCCAACTCAAGAGTTTGATTTCTTGGGTGCAGGCCGTTATTATCGCTCTAAATTAACTCTAATGTCAACATTATTTCCATAAATAAATAAACGCCCCTAAATTTACCAACTAAAAAGTTTAGATATTTATTATATATTTCAAATAGATAACTACTAGTATAGATAAAATAATTAATTTACTAAATTTGATGATAATAACGCATTTTTTCTTCAACTCTACGCTCTGCGCTAAAATTATCAATTAATTTTAGATAACCAATCACGCGAGTTGCATGTTTTACACTAGTTGAACTGCAAATTGAGCAATAATCTAAGGTTAATTTATTTACCGCACCGCATTCACAGCAAAAAGTCACTTTAACGTTAGTTGTCCAATAATTACAACCGACAGTTGCGGCAAGGTTAAATAATTTTAAATACCCGTTAACCGTTAAATAATCATCTGTATTTAAATGAAGTGCTGAACCGCCGTCTAAATAACGTGTCATCTCACGACCATGTAAGCAAAATTTATCCACTAAATTTACTTCATTCTGCTCTACTGGATAGAAATAACTGTTATAGCAGTCGCGCTTAACTATATAGCCAGCATTTTTATCCCATTGTGCATTTTTTACTCCTAAGTTTTCCGCTGGAACAAATTCAGTATTAAACAGGTACCCATATTCTTTCGCCGCACACCGATTCTCTTTATAAATAATCTCTAATTGAGCTTGAACAAAATTCATATATTCAGGATTATTTCCTGGGAGCAACCCTTGGCTTTCGGCTGCCTCAAGCATTCCATTAATTCCAATCGTCAAAAACTGCTTATTTAAATTGATATAACCAGCCGTATATGCAGGCAACAAATCAGCAGCTAAAAAATCTTCCATAATTTTACGGTAGGCTATGTGATATTTATGAATTTTACGAATCTCATTAAGCAAATCTCGATTATCTTGAACCAATCGATTCATATTTAGAGTTATTACATTAATGGAACCAGTTGCAACCCCACCTGCTCCAGATGTATTTGAAAATGTATTGTCACTTATCTCATTACGTAATCGACAACACGAGCTAAGACTATCCACACTTTCAGACATATAAATAAAGAATGAATTGCCAGCCTGCATTTGCTCTGCACACATGTACGCAAAAACTTTATCTTTGGGTTGTTGTTCGCTAATTAACATTGCCGCGGTCACGATTGGAAAAGTTAAAATAGCTTTAGTGCGCTCTTGATTAAACCAAGTTAAAAAAAACTCTTGTAATTGTAAAACTGATGCAAAATTTGGCACAGCTCCATCTGGAAAGATAAATTCAGCAAATAAGGATTGCAAAAACTCGGTGTCAAAAACTGAAATATTCCAAAAAATACTTTGATAGCCGCGTGCCGCAGCAGGTTGGTTAAGTGCATACACCACATGTTGTAAATGATTCGCAACTTCATTTGCATGAGTAGTTAAGTACTCTGCACCATAATCACGCCGAGCAAAATAATCAAAATATAACAAAAATTCTGGTGTCCCACAAGCACCTGCAAACTGAGCTGAAATCGCAAAAACTAAATTAACAAAAGAACCACAAAAACTATCGAGATGTTTAGGCGCTAATGATTCACCACCCAAGGTAGTTAAACCATTTAGTAAAAATGGATATAATGTAATTGATGCACAATAAGGAAAAAATGGATGCGTTTCATCATGTTTATAAATTTCATGGGTTTCAAGTTGTCGTAAATATTCTTGAGCTAATTCAGCATCATAAAGCTCAGTTATTTTTTGCGTCATCAAAGCGCGATTTAGTTGAATATTAATATCTTTATGAATTTCCTGAGCTAACGTCGCAACGTTCTTATGTGAAATATTCGCGTTAGCATCAACGGTAGAGCCATCGGCTGGATTATTGGATTGAATATAATGATTGATAAACTTTAATTTAGCTGCAACTTGTGCTGCACTTAATTTCATAATTAAACTCATGACTATTTCCTTTTTTCTGGCGCTAATTGCCAAAATTGCGCAGTTAAATCTTCCCCACTATTAACATTGATGAATTTTTGATTGGTAGTTGGTGAGGATAAACCACCTAGTTTTTCTTGATAAGTGCCAGTTTTTAAATAATCTAAATGCTTAAGAATTGAATCTTTAACTCGACTTAAGCCAGTATAAAGACATGTTTTAAAGCCAAGCTGATGTGCAAGTTTTAATTTGCGGATCAATTCAAGAGGATGCCATTCACCACCATAAAATAGAACACAGCTTACCAATCCATTATAACGTTGAAGTATTTTCAAGAATAATTCGTCCGTTAACTCATAAGTAGGTGCAGAACGTAGTTCTTGCCAAAAACAAGCACTACAATTTAGCCGACAACCAACAATTGCAAAGGTAAGGCTAATTTCATCTGGTACATCAGCTAAAACCACATCACTGCCAAAATAACGCATAAATCGCTCCATCTAGTTACCAATGAGTAATTATATCACTAGATATAGTTTGTCATTAATTTTTTTATGGTTTATTTATTTAATTACTTTCAACAAAAAAACCTAGCTTTAATCGCTAGGTTTTTATACATATTTCAAAAATAAGATTACTAAGGTTTCAGCGTAATACTTTGCCAACCTTGAGAAATATCGATTCCATTTTTCAGCCAATCTTGCTTAATAACTTCACGAATTGGAATATTAGTATCTTTTAAATCTGTTGCATGACTAAAATCAAAACCATCACCACCGCTAGTTAAAAAGTTAATCGTTGCCAATGAATAAATCTGTTTAGGATCTAAAGCTTTACCATTGACAAATATTTGTTCAATTTTACCAGTTGGCGTTAAATTTAAATTAACTCCTGCAAAAACCGCAAGCTGGGTTTTGCCTGCTGGCAAGCTGTGCTCTATCAACTCACGCAAATATTTTCCCGTGATATTCACCGTTGTAACTGTATTATCAAATGGCATCGCTTCGTAAATCATACTGTAGGTAATTTCACCACTTGGTAAACTGCGCCGAATACCATATGTATTTTGCAGGCCAATTTCGCTATGAGTAATTTTACGCATTACATCAGCAATCGTATAAGTTAACTTAATGTTGTATAAACCACTTTCAGGCATGTTATTTAACACTTGCTTCGAGTTAGTAATCGGTTGATTTAATAATACTTTATTCTGTTGGTAATATTTATCAATAATTTTATCCACAACAGGATCAACGGGTAAATCTTTAGTTGCCGCAGCTAAATCAATTACCTCGGGAGTAACTTTACATTGCGGTTGAGTATGACAATCATAATGTAACACGCTAATATCTTTGCCTTGACTAGCTCCTTGCACAACCGCAACACCATTCAGAAAACCATCAACTTTCATATGACTATGCCCAGTTAAAACCGCACTAATTCCTGAAACTTTTTTTGTTACAGAATTTATTTCACTGGTGCCTAATTGTGAATTACTATCGTAATAAATTTTACCACTAGACTCTTGCTCACTAGGAATATGCGTCAATAAAACAATTGTATCTGGCTTACCTAAACTATTTGCCGAAGAATTCAAGAACCTAACCCAATCATTCGCTGCCGCTGCAGGATTAGTAAATATTAATCCTTGAATATTGTTAACACTCGTTGTTTCGGGGGTTTCTAGCGTTGCTAAACCAATAAAAGCAATTTTTTTTCCATTTGGTAAACTTGTTTGAGCATATGGCACTGCAAATTTAAAAACAGAACCAGTTGAACTCTCAAGTACATTCGCAGCCAAAAAAGAAAATTTATTTACTCGAGACCATGATTCAAATGCAGCTTGACCATAGTCAAAATCATGATTACCAATTGCCGAATATTTAACCCCAATATGATTAAAAAATTCATTGTCCACTTGTCCCCATGATATATTAGAAATTGCCGTACCTTGATAATTATCACCCGCCAGCACTACAATCGTATTGGGATGACTAATGCGATATTGTTGAATAAAACTACTAATTTTACTCGCGCCAACCATCGATTTATTTGGCTGCATTTGACCATGAAAGTCATTTAACATCAAAACGGTTATATCATCAGCAGCATATGCACCTTGCATAACACCTGCAGCTACTAAAACTAAACTAATTTTTCGCATATTAACTCCTAAAGTTTAATTGTTTTAAATAAATCAAGGATTTGTTGCCCCAAGCGACGATAACCATCAAGAATGTATTGATTATAACTCGCAAATGCGATACTCGGAATGTCTAATGGATAATGAATTTTTTGGGCATTTATAAAAAAATCACCTATAAAATCACGGCTACACAAAATTACCACCACATCAACACTCTCAGGATCTATGATATTTTTAAAAGATTTTGAATGTTGTAATGAACAATCAATTTTCATTTCTTGAAGAAC